>JACMPL010000019.1 GCA_014377525.1 Candidatus Saccharimonadota bacterium | reverse complement strand
GCTCAAAGTGCTCGTGAAGCCTTACTTCGGTGCCCATGGCGCTGAGGAAATACCTGTTCCCATTCCGAACACAGAAGTCAAGCTCAGTAGCGGCGATTATACTGCCACAAGCGGGAAACTAGCACGGTGCCGAATTATACAAACGCCCCTGGTAATACCAGGGGTTTTGTCTTTCTCAAAATAGATCATCCATAATGGATGGTCTATTTTTTGTTTCAAAGTGGCACATAAAACTGCTCATGGTAAAATAGACACAGTGACTAAACATCAAATCATACAAAAACTAGCTAAGCTATACCATCAACTTCCATTACCGGCTTGGATTTCAGTCGCAGTGCTGGTCTTTGTTGTTTTACCTTACGGCGTGGTGTTCGGTATACCAAAACAGGTTAGCTTTTCATACGCTGGGGATACTTGTGTAAAGCAATTGAGTCTTGCACCAAGCTTGTTGAAGCAAACCGGCGGGTCTGGGTATACGGCTCAACCCAGCGATGGTATATCTATCGGAAGTGTTCAGTTATTCAGTACTTCTTTATGTTTTTCTCCAACCAAAACTCCAGAAGTGGGAAAAAATACCCTGACAATCGCACCTTTTGGCGGTTGGTTTGCAGCTAAGCAGTTTGCTGTTACTGTTCCTGAAGCGCCAACAGCCCGTACAGCTGACGTAGTAGGGAGAACGATTTCTACGGCATTGCCATTACGTATTAAGTTAACCAGTGTCGATACTATCCACGATTATCAACTTGTTATTTCTAATAAGAGTGCGACATGTGACCAAGAAGCCGCCGAACTAACCTGTAAAGTTTCTAAGTTAGAGCTAGCCCCCGATACAGCCTACGAAGCCTCTCTTTATCGAAGCTTTAACGGCGGAGCTAAACAGCAGGTTGTAAGCGGCGATATCACAACGTTACTCCCTCTCAATATGACAAGCGCATCCGTTACTGATGGTAAGGTACTCTACGATATACCTAAAGATTTTCGCTTTACTTTTGATAAGCCACTCGAAATCTCCGACGTAACACTTAAGAAAGCTGATGGGCAAATAATTGAACTCGACACGAAGCGAGAAGGTCCGGTGCTTGTTGTGACCCCTCGATCAGAACTTCCTCGTAAGGCTGATTACTCGCTTGTCCTTAACCAGGTAGTAGGAGAAAACGGAAGTGCTCTGAGCGCACCTTTAACCTACAAGCTTACAACTTCTGGGGGTCCAAAAGTAGCCAACATTTCAGTTGGCGGTAGTGGCGTGGGGCAGTCCGCTAAAATACTTGTCACTTTTGATCAACCAGTTGCTCCATCGGTTGACGTCGTTAAGCTGGCCCGCATAACAGGAGTGAACGGAAGTGTCACTAAGGTGTCTGATACTCAATTCTCCTTCAATATTGCTAACGCGCCACTTTGTGCCGCTTTTACGTTAACTGTTGATAAGGGTGTTGCGAGTGGGAGTAATAAAGAAAGCTCCGAAGAAGCCTGGAACTTTAAATCGCGTATTGTTTGTGGTTCATCGTCTATCATTGGTTATTCGGTACAGGGGCGTCCGATCATTGCCTATTATTTCGGCAGCGGTACCTCAACAATCTTATTCACCGGTGGTATGCATGGCTCCGAGCGTAGTGGCACGACTACCATGCAAGCCTGGGTAACGTATCTCCAAGCGCATGCTGCTGAAGTTATTCCGGCTGGCAAGCGAGTGGTAGTAGTCCCAAACACTAACCCCGATGCAATTGCTGCAAATTCGCGATACAATGCCAATAATGTAAATATTGGTCGTAATTTCGCAACCGCGAACTGGAAAGCTGATATTGAAACGTCATCCGGTATTACGGTGAACGGCGGGGGAACAAGTGCAACTTCCGAGCCAGAATCAAAAGCGCTTGCTGCGCTCACTCGTCAGTTAAAGCCACGACTCGAGATATCTTTTCACTCTTCAGGCCGTTTAGTAGGAGCTAATAAGTCCGGAGATTCAGTAGCCGTGGGCGATATGTACGCTAAAATGGTTGGATATCAAACGATGTTCTACAATGCCGAAGCGGTTATGGGCTACCCAATGACCGGTGAATATGAGGACTGGATGGGTGAATCCATGGGGATACCAGCCATCTTGATTGAACTTCCATCGGCATCGGGCAATTACCTCAGCACGCAACAAGCTGCCCTCGTTCGTCTGCTCTCTGTGTAGTATGATAAGTACATGAAAGTAATGGTGAGGTCACGGCGTCATCGCGTTAATAAGGTCGGGTTACTCTGCCTTATTCTTGTAGCAGTAACGGTATTTGTGATAGGCATCTTTTGGGTGTATCAAGAGGTTAAAGTGGCTGAAAAGCAACAATCTACCAATGAAATTATTCGTGTTGCCGATGCTCGCCTCGATGAAATAGAAGCCAAGAAAAAGGAACCAGTGTACATTACGCTGCCTGGTACTGATAAACTACGGGCACCTGCCGAAAATTACGAAGACCCTACTAATGTTTGGACGCTCGTAAATAAAGCCAAGGCTTTACCAGCCGGCTACGTACCACCGGAGTTAATGGCAGCATCCGTATCGACTCGTGCGAACTCAACTGCAGATGAAAAGCGAGTTCGCCAGACAATTGACACTCCGCTGACGCAGCTGTTTGCAGCCGCTCAAAAAGAGGGACATTCTTTAATGATCGGCAGCGCCTACCGTTCAGCGACCACTCAGGAACAGCTGTTTAATACCTATGTATCGAGGGTAGGGTACGCAGAAGCTGATAAATACAGTGCTCATCCTGGCCATAGTGAGCATCAAACAGGCTTGGCGGTTGATATAAGCACCATTTCGCAACAATGCTACTTATCAGAGTGCTTTATTGGCACCGCGGACGGGCAATGGCTTGCTGAAAATGCTCATAAACACGGTTTTACATTACGCTACCCTAAAGGTAAGGAGGCTATTACCGGCTATAATTTCGAACCATGGCATTATCGCTACGTCGGAATAGACCTTGCGACCGCACTTTATCTCAGCCGGCTCACACTAGATGAGGCATGGCCATACATGGAGACTGCCTTAGCGACGCTTCGTAGCAATCGCGCTGTAAAATAAGTAACTAATAACGACGGTACAAAAAAACGACCTATCTCGCAGATAAGGTCGTTTTTTTGTTTTTCGAATCTTTTTGTTTTTTTGAAAGATTCAAACAGGTGCATATTTATAGTATCGCACGGACGGTATATGCGCAACGGTAGTATGAACATTTATTTACTATTTTGGCAACGTATATTAAATAACATAAAGACGCTTGTGTAAAACTTGACATAAAGCTCAAGCTATGCTATTATTAGTTCATACACATCGCGAGTTTATATCGTATGTGAGGTATAAATGAGGGTTTCCACGTCGAAAGACTAGTGGAAATCTTTTTAATTTGGAGGATAACCCCATGGCAGGAACAAAAGCAGGCGGCCAAAAAGCCGCACAAAAGAACCTTGAACGTGATCCTAACTTCTACGCTAAAATCGGTAGCAAGGGTGGAAAAAACGGTCACACCGGTGGATTCGCAGCTAACCCTGAACTTGCACGTATTGCAGGTGCTAAGGGTGGACGCATTTCACG
>JACMPL010000018.1 GCA_014377525.1 Candidatus Saccharimonadota bacterium | reverse complement strand
GGCAATAGCTACTGGATCAAGCTGTTTTTTAGCCATTATTGGAGCTCCCTTTGTAAGTGAGCTTGGGTGGCCGTGCCTTGGCCTTTTGTAACAATATCTGCCGTTAGATCACTGAAGTTTTTGAGCTGCTGCCGGGTGGCCGTGTCTGGGTTATAGGTGTCGTAATAGAGTTCAATTAGTTCCTGCGTGTCGAGCGGTAGACCTTGGATACTGCACTGTAGTAGTCCGGCGAGCACCGACTGGACGCGGTTACGGAGCTCTGTCTTGGCGTTCTCAAGGTCGCCTTCGTTAATCGTCACACGCTGCTCTTTCTTACTGAAGACAGCGCTTATACCGCTAAAGAAGTTTTTGCTTTGAGTGAGGGCTTTTTGAATATCAACATTCGGGAAGAACGGCACGACCACATAGAATTTTTTATCCATAATATTGGTCTGCTGACTGAGGGCGTCGATGTAGTTAATATAATCTTCCATCAAGAGTGCGAGTAACATATTGTCGTGCTCGGTACGGATTTTATCAAGTTTTTCTATATACGGTTGTAGATCAACTTTTTGGGAACGGACAAATATCTGTACCGGGAAATAGAGTGAATTTAAAAAGCCTTGATAGCTATATTCAATTGCCTCCTGCTCTTGGCGGCTCATCAGGTCAAAGTTAATACTTTTGACCATAATCACCGAGCGGAATGAGCCATCGCTCATAATGACTATACCATCACGAATTTCGGCAATTTCTAGAGTATTCTGAGTGCTGTTTGGGTTGGTTTTTGGCGGTGCAACCATGCCGCCCGCGCCCGGGTTACCGCTATATGATATCGGGCTAGCTGGCGGTATGCCAGAAACTTGGGGGTACGCGTTTTGTCCACCACCGACAGGGTTCGATTGATTTCCGATATTTGGATTCATTATGTGTTAGCCCACCTATTTCCTGTCCATTATAGCAGGCTTCGAGGGTGCTGTTTAACCATTTTTTAAGAACCACTTAGCGGAGAGAAATAACGACTTCACCCTCGTCGCCATCCCGTAAATTCGACTTCTGGGCTTGACGTGCGAGCGTTGCAATATCAAAATCATCGCGACGTGCCAGACTCTGGTTAACTAAGCTTGGTTGTGGCGTCGGTGCAGCCTGGGCCGGTGTCAGCACTACTGGTAGCGTAGGCTGTGCTTGAATAGCCGCTGGCCCAGGTCCAGGCTGTTGCAGCGGCGCCGCCGAAAGCGGCTGAATAGTACGTAAATGAGAGTTAACGTTATTGTCTTGCGAGTCGTGCTCTTCTTTAATATGCTCGAACAGCTGGATCTCTTCAGCCGTCGGCATGGCTGGCGCGGCAGGAGCTGGTGCATAGGCATTGATTGGTTCAATTACTTGGGGCGCTACTGGCGCCTGTTGTTGTGTCTGCTGTTCGCCGTAGTTCCTGCCAGTAAACCATTGATTGGCGGCAGTATTTTGCTGAACCGGTGGCTGCTCGGCAACAACAGCGCTGTTCATCTTATCAATTAGCTCTTTGCGGTGCGCCTGGCTACTAGCAGAGATCATCTGGGTAAACTGCTGGGCTATAGGGTTATTCGTTTCATCGAGCATATCATCAGCGGCATGCACACCGTCGTCAGGAACTGCCTGCGGCAGGCTGCTCATAGTAACTAAACGATCGGACGAATCTTCATTTATGTAGCCCGGCTGGGTGTAGAGGTTAACGTTCATGTTTTTAATTGCCCAGCCCCGAGTATCAATGGTGTTAGCCAAGGCTGAAAGTCGACTTTTAACTTCAGTTTGTGACAGGCCATTTGTATACACACGTTCAATCTTTTTTGGAACGGTGATCGTGACTAACTCCTTGACGCCGCTCTGATCCCACAGGCGCTTACGAGGCTTAAACAAAAAACCAATTTTAGCAACGGCCCAAACTTCTGTCGGCTGGTCCCTTCCAAATGGCGCGGCAAAAAATCCTGTGAATAATGCCGGTGGTAAAAAAACAATCAGCAAGAGAGGTACATGCTTTTTTATGACTACAAAACACAAATATAGAAAGAAGACGGTAATAAGCGCATATATAAATTGGCGTAGAGTAAGCGGACCAAGAATCTTGTCCTCTGCCTCTATGTCTTGGATTAATTTATATACTGCCATCAAATCGCCTTATGTTCACTACTATTTAATACCTGTTGGGATCCACCCGTTCAAACGATCTTGTTTGTCTCTCTATACGCTCACGAGCTGACTCTGCTTGAGCACCAAGTTCGTCCCTAACCTTAGTGTAATTTCCAGTAACTGGATCAAGTACTTGTTGTTCTGGTCCGAATATCGGTTTGGCGGTTTCCTGCGCTAGCCTACTAGGAGGCAATTTTTCAACTGCTTTTGTGACCTTTGGCTCATTGTCGATTAATGCCTTATCTAACTCAGTTTTAACAGCACCTGTCGCGTTAGGCGACATAACTTTAAGTTCGCTAAAGAAGACGGCAGATTTCTCAATTTTTGCGTCAGCAGCGGCATGCTCAACAGCATTAGTAGCAACAGCTTTTTCAGCTATACCTTGGTCTAGTACTGATTCGTGGTACGAAATTGCTGCTTTGATGTTATTGGGTTTGTCATTAGCGTGCTGATAGAGTGAACCACTTTGCCAGGCCGATTCCTTCGCCGATTCGTAGTTAGCACGTGAGTTATTTCCACCATCAAGGCCGGCTTCACCCAAAGCGAGTGCATTAAGTGTTTTAAAACCTGGAGCAAGATCGTGTCGACCTACTTGTTTGTTCACTGAGTTCAGGTTCCCGGCCAAACTTGAAACTGTACTGGCATTGCCCCCACCCGCACGAGCGATAACTTTCGCCATATCTTCGTTGTCGTCAAATGTAGTTCCTGTCTTACCCATTTGCTCGGTAGCCCATATTGCCTGAGATCGTCCATATCGAGTAGAGGCGCTAACTGCCGACGCTGCTCGAACTGCTTCTTCTCTTGTACGACCATAGGCCATTAATCCAGTTACGGCTTCGTCGTAGCTTGAGTATGTTGCAGCCCTCAACGCATCATCGTCGTGCTGTATGGCTTGGCCGCCAGGTGTTTTAGAAGTATCTGCGGCTAGGTTACGGTTGGCTTGGTCGAGTCGTTGCGTTCTTCTGTTATATAGTCTTCCAACTCCAGGAGTTCTACGAAGTCCTGCGCCGACTGCAGAATTATTTATCTTGCTATTAATATCACCCGCTGCTCCAACCCTCTGTTGCTTATAACGAAAGGCAGCTTCTTCTTTTCGTCCTTTTGCCATACCATTTAATTTTGCGCCGGTGCCATTCAAAATTCCAGCTATATTGCCAACTGCACCGCCTGCAAGCTTGAACGCGTAGGGTATGAAAACGAGCGGTAAGAACTGGAGTATAAATGAAATAAATAACGCTAAACCACTACCACTCCCGTTTGCCTGAACAACCGTTACGGAAAGAATGTCGGCAATCGCAAAGATGCCTACGACTATTGGATATACAGCTAGCGTACTTAGCAGTAACTGCCACCATTTCTTGAAATATTTTTCTGT
>JACMPL010000017.1 GCA_014377525.1 Candidatus Saccharimonadota bacterium | reverse complement strand
CCTCTGCTCACCCGCTGACGTCGTCACTTTCAAAAGACATCGAAGCCGAAGTTCGCACTATCTACCCGGCTGCCAAGAAAATTATAATTTCTGCCGTTCACGATGAGACGGTGATTGGTGGTGTTAAGCTCGAGTTTGCCAATCAGCAACTTGATCTCAGTGTCCAAGGTAAAATGAATCGTTTTAAGCAACTGACTGCTACAGGAAAGGAATAATCCATGGCCGAATTATCTATCAAAGAACTATCGAGCGACATACGGGATGCAATTTCTCAGCTCAAAAATCGTCCAGAAATTGAAAGTGTCGGTGTCGTCACCCGTGTTGGTGATGGCGTCGCTTGGATTTATGGCCTGAGTAGCGCTGGATTTAACGAAATGCTCGAAATCGAAGGCGCCGATGGTTCGACCGTGACGGCTTTTGCCTTGAACCTCGGAGAAGATGAGATCGGTTCGGTTATACTCGGTGATGACACGCTAGTTGCGGCCGGTGCGACTGTTCGATTGTCCGGAAAAGTTTTGGAAGTCCCAGTTGGCCCTGAGCTAGTTGGTCGCGTGATTGACCCACTTGGCAACGCCATCGATGGCGGCGCGCCTATTGTAACGAAACTGCGTAGCCGCGTCGAACGTCCCGCCCCCGGTGTACTCGACCGTAAAAGTGTCCACGAGCCACTGATGACCGGCATTATGGCAATTGATGCCATTGTCCCAATCGGTCGTGGTCAGCGTGAGCTGATCATCGGTGATCGTCAAACTGGTAAAACGGCAATTGCCGTCGATACTATGGTCAACCAATCACGCCAGAAAACCGGTGTTATTAACGTCTACGTTGCTATTGGTCAAAAATCTTCCAAAGTTGCAGCACTACAGGAGCGTCTCAAGCGCGAAGGCGTCATGGATCAAACCGTGATTATCGCAACAAGCGCCGCCGATCCGGCCGCTATGCTCTACCTGGCGCCCTACACCGGTGCTGCTATCGGTGAATACTTCCGCGACAACGCCCAGCATGCTCTGATTGTTTTCGACGATCTGACCAAGCACGCCGCGGCCTACCGTCAGATGTCATTGCTGCTACGCCGCCCACCGGGCCGCGAAGCCTACCCAGGTGATGTCTTCTACTTACACTCCCGATTGCTAGAACGAGCCGCGAAGTTATCCGATGCGCTCGGCGCCGGTTCGCTGACTGCCCTACCGATTATTGAGACCCAAGCTGGTGACATTTCGGCATATATTCCAACCAACGTTATTTCGATTACCGATGGTCAGATTTTCCTTGAAACAAACTTGTTCTACCAAGGTATCCGACCGGCCATCTCGGTAGGACTATCGGTGTCACGTGTCGGTGGCGCAGCTCAAACCAAGGCTATCAAAGCCGTTGGCGGCGGCCTTAAGCTCAGCCTTGCCCAATACCGCGAATTAGCTGCGTTTAGCCAGTTCTCAACTGATCTTGACCCGGAAACTCGTCAGACAATTGAGCGTGGTCAACGCTTGACTGAGTTACTTAAGCAGCTGCAGTACACACCATATGCAATTTGGGAGATGTATTCTTCCCTGCTTGCGGCAACGTCAGGTGCTTTCGATAAAGTAGAAATTAGTAAAATTAAAACTGCCGAAAGTGCTTTACACCGTGAACTTAAAACTAAACATGCCAAGCTTATTAGCGAGATAAATACCGGCGATAAGCCGTCGGACGCCAATCAAGCCGCTATCGTTAAAGTGGCTAAAGATATTGCGAGCAGCTACGTCGCAGAATCGAAAGAGGCAGACAGCTAAATGACCCAAACTTCGGAGGCTCGTCGTGGCTAGTACCATCGTCCTTAAGCGCCGGATCGGTTCGATTAAAAGTACCCGCCAAATTACGAAGGCGATGCAACTCGTTTCGGCGAGTAAGCTCCGCCGAGCTCAGGAAGCTGCCCTCAGGAGCCGACCATACCGCGATTTAGCGCTCGATTTACTGCGCCGACTCAATGACTCAGGTGATGTTCAGCAGCATCCCTTATTTGCGGTGCGACCGGTTAAGGTCCGTTTGCACGTCATCATCACCAGTAACAGCGGTCTTGCTGGCGCTTATAACGCCAATGTGCTAAAGCTCGCGGCGCATGCTCTGCTGCAGGACAAAAAGGACGGCGTGACTAGCAAGCTATTAGTTGTCGGGAGCAAAGGTGCCCAGTTTGCTCGTCGGCTAGCCAACGTCGAATTGATCGCTGTCTATAACGACTTTGGTGATACTCCGACTGCCAATGCTATTCGCCCAATTCTAACGACAATCATAGACAAGTACACTGACCAAGAAATAGACGAAGTCAAACTGTATTACACAGTCTTCAAATCGAGTATACGCCAAGAAGCCGAAGTAGTTCAGCTACTGCCGGCCGCCATGATCATGGAGCAAATTACTGCCGCCACGAACAGCAAACGGCCATTGCCAAGCAGTTTTGAGCCAGATGTCGAAACGGTTATTGAGCAAGTTGCGACTCGCCTCGTCGAAGCTCAGCTTTGGCAGGCAGTTCTAGAAAGTCTTGCCAGTGAACACGCCATGCGTATGCTGGCTATGAAGAATGCCACCGATAACGCCAAAGATTTGATCGACGACTACACCTTGGAACTAAATACCGCTCGCCAGGCAGCCATAACGCAGGAATTAGCCGAGATTTCCGGTGGTGTGGAAGCCTTGAAATGACCCTAAGATCTAACCAAGCTATGACAAACCATGAGAATCGCGCGAGTAATGACATGACAATTAGAGGAGAACAATAATGGCACAAGTAACCAAAGCACAAACTAAGGCAGGAACGATTACGGCAATCGTTGGCGTCGTTATCGATATCGAATTCGCGGGTAGTAAACTGCCGGCGATATATAACGCCCTGACGACGCAGCTCGATGGCAACACTATCACGCTCGAAGTTGCTCAACACCTCAGCGAGACGGCTGTGCGCGCAATTTCTCTCGGTTCGACCGACGGCTTAGCTCGCGGTACCGCAGTTATCGATACCGGTGCGCCGATCAGTGTACCAGTCGGCGAATCGACACTTGGCCGAATGTTTAACGTCACCGGTGAGCCGATTGATGGCAAAGGTGGCACGTTCACTGAGCGAGCGGCAATCCACCGCGCACCGCCAGCGCTGATTGATCAATCCGGCAAAATCGAGATTCTGGAAACGGGTATTAAAGTCATCGACTTGATTGCGCCTATCACCAAGGGTGGTAAGGTCGGCCTGTTCGGTGGTGCCGGTGTCGGCAAAACTGTGCTAATTCAAGAACTTATCAACAATATCGCTAAATTCCACTCGGGTTACTCGGTGTTCGCCGGTGTCGGTGAGCGTACCCGTGAAGGTAACGACCTGTACTACGAAATGGAAGAGGCTGACGTACTCAAAAACACCAGCTTAGTCTTTGGACAGATGAACGAGCCACCTGGTGCCCGTTTGCGAGTTGCCCTGTCTGGACTGACTATTGCCGAAGGTTTCCGCGACAAAGGCAGTGACGTACTGCTGTTCGTAGACAATATTTTCCGGTTCACACAAGCCGGCGCCGAAGTATCGGCCTTACTTGGCCGTCTGCCATCGGCTGTCGGTTACCAACCGAACTTAGCTCAGGAAATGGGTCAACTGCAGGAGCGTATCACCAGTACCAAGCAAGGTTCAATTACCTCAATCCAAGCTGTTTACGTGCCAGCCGATGACTTTACTGACCCTGCACCAGCCACCGTGTTTGCGCACCTTGACTCGACCATTCAACTCGACCGTAGCCTAACCGAGATTGGTATCTACCCGGCCGTCAGTGCACTTGATTCAAGCTCGACTATTCTTGACCCAGAAATTGTTGGCGAAGAGCACTACAATGTCGCCCGTGAAGTCCAGCGTGTGTTACAGCGTTACAAAGATTTACAAGATATTATTGCCATTCTTGGTATGGAAGAACTCTCTGACGAGGATAAGCAGACAGTTGCCCGGGCCCGCCGTATTCAACGATTCTTATCGCAGCCATTCTTCGTAGCTGAGAAATTTACCGGTAACTCCGGACAGTACGTTAAATTAGCTGATACCGTCCGTGGCTTCAAGGAAATTCTCGAAGGTAAACACGACGATAAGCCAGAAAGCGCCTTCTACATGAAGGGTGGCATCGACGCCGTTACTGCCGCCACCAAGGCAAAGGCGTAAGTTCGTGTTTAATTTCCGGCTTGTTTCATTAACTGGCATTCAGTTCGAAGGCCAAGTCACGGAGGTGATGTTGCCGACGCTCGACGGCGAAATCGGTGTACTCAAGGGACATATGCCGCTGGTAAGTGTTGCTAAGACCGGTATTATCGCAGTGCGCGTTAACGCTAAAGACCGCGACGATGAACGTGACTATTTTGCTACTAATGGCGGTGTCATAGAAGTCGTCGACGGCGAATTACACGTACTAGTCGACGAAGCTGATAGCGCCGAAGGTATTAGCGAAGCTGATGCCCGGGCCGCGTACGATCGGGCTCAGAAAATGAAAGCCGAAGCCCCTGATGAGGTCAGCCTGGAGCACGCTCAACAGCTCGTAGATCGCCACGCTGTCCGTTTGCAAGTAGCTGGGCTTAAGCGGCGTACCAAACGTCATTAGTATTAATATGTTTTACTCGGTGTAGCTATTGTACCTTGGATGGTTTGGCGGCCTTAACCGGGCTTAGCTTAGAAGTGCAAAACGCGCAGCGGGTAGCCGCTTTTGGCACTTCGCTTAGACATTCCGGGCACTTACGTGTCGACGGTTCTTCAGTGGACTTGCGACGATTAGCAATCGTCGTTAATTTATTGATCGGCTGAACGACCAAGAAGAAAATCACACCGGCAATCAAGAGAAATGAGATTGCGGCACTGACGATGGCTCCCCAATTGAAAACAAAGTTTTTGCCGATAACCGTGAGGTGAAATATACCTTGCACAGCCGCGCCGCTCTTGCCGCCGGTAACACCAGTTATTAAAGGAGTGATAAGATTAGCCACTAAGCTCTGGATAACCGCGCTGAAGGCCGCTCCGATGACGACAGCCACCGCTAGATCAACAACATTACCCCGAAGGATGAATTTTTTAAAGTCTGCGAACATCTGAACTCCTATAGTTTATGGCTAAACTATAGCAAAAATCCATAGACGATTATATCTAAGTACTCGAAATATCTGGGCTAGACTCGGCTGAACCCGAAAAAAGAAATTCAAGTCTCTGGTTTTCCTGTAACGACGTTGCAATGGTTTTGAGCGTCTGCGCCGAAGCATTCAGGGCGGCTCGAGCAATCAAGCCGCGTAATTCGTTCTGACTAACAGTGAAGGTGTCCGGTTGATCCGGCAACAGTTCAAGCTGCGCAATCGACCGGATTACTAATGGCTCTACTTGCGATCGAATATCACTTGGCAGAGATGAACCGCTATCTTCGCTAAACTGCAGCAGCATAAGTGCTTCTGACTCGGTAACGGGAGCGGTAGTACTCATGAATGGTAGGCATCTGATGAGCTGTTTAGATTCCTCTCGTTGCTCATCTGAGATAACAATGTCTTCGTTGCTCATAGTAAAATAATTCTTTCGATAAAAAGGTGTTGCATTACCATTTATACAGGACTACCATAGGCTACGTATGTGATCAAAAACACACAATATCAACGTAAGTAGGAATGATTATTATGGAGAGCAGTGGTATGAGCGGCGAGGAAGAAAAATCAATGGAACAATTACAGCTTAAAATAACGAAACTAAGCGAAGGCCTCGGCTTTGGCGATGGTTCAATTTCGGGTCATGAGCTCCGGGGTTCAGTCGGGGCCGAGTGTGTCGCAGCGGCCGAAGCGATTATTAACTCGCCTGCGATCATAAGTCGTGTCGACGCCAATAGCGAAGGTTTACTGCTTGATGATGACGGCTGCGCTGACGGCCGAAAAACGAAAAAAATATTTCATGGCGTGGTAGAAAAAACTGTTTCCAAAAATCGTCAGAAAGTCTTTGGTGGCGGTGTTGCTATGGCGACGGCCTATGAAATTGGTTCTGGACAGTCGTCCGGCGTACAACTTCAATCGGTTTTTTCTAATGGTATTTCGGCACTTAAGCGAGTTGGTTTAAATTTTGGTGCTCACACGGCAGATCGCGTCGCGGCAGGCCGAGAAGATTTCGACAGTGGTTGTGGTGCGATCGACAAGGCACCAGAGGCTATTATAGCTATCGGAGCTCATGAAGATAAAGTCTATAGTGTTTTGGGAGTGTTTGGTATAAGCCATGAAGAAGCGCAGCCAGTCGTCGAAAATTTCAAAACGTATGCTTTGTAGAGCTACGGTCAAGATTACTCAGGTCGATCAGTTGTTGAACGAATAATGGAGGAAGGAAAAGTTGTTAAGCAGCTTGAGGGTACCCACGTTGAATTTGCATTAGTGATCATGGATATCGAAGACTGCACCGTCAATCAGGCGGCAGTCCGTGAAGCGACCAATGGCAAGCTCGACGTCTTTGCAACCGACCTGCCTAGGCTACGTAAAATTGCGAAACAACTGACGATTGAATCGACTGATCCTACTGCTGAACGCACGGCTTACATCAGCGAACTTACGTACACATTAGGAGTTTCAGGGGTACTGACAAAAGGCGATCAGTCAGTCTATTTGGTAGAATCAGCTAAACAACCAGCCTTAGTCTAACCGTTAACACTTTACAAAGTTACATAATAACGATACGATTATGTCATAAAATTAAGTGGAGGTTCCAAAGATGTTTGGAAGACGAAATATAGCTGCGATTGTAGCTGAGTTTCTCGGTACTGGTGTTTTGACGCTCCTAGTTTTGAATGTTCAACGTTCAACTATCGGTGTGCCGTTTTTTATTGCACTAGCCGCAGGTTTAGCCGTAGCGATGGTAAGTTTTGCTGTTGCCGGCACATCAGGCGGTCATTTTAACCCTGCGTTGACGTTCGGTTTGTGGACAGCTCGTAAAATTACGAGTATCCGGGCAGTATTCTATATTGGTGTCCAGCTACTTGGTGGTTGGGGCGCTTACGGACTCTACACCTACTTTATCAATACAACGCTAGCTCCACCGCTCAAAGATGGATTCACAACGCACGCCCTAGTTGGCGAAGCAGTCGGTGCTTTTATCTTTACTTTTGGCTGGTCGGCTGCGATGTACCAGCGCTTCAACCCGGCAGTACGTGCCTCAATCGCTGGTTTGTCGTTAACGGTTGGTATCATTGCCGTTTCATCGGCCTCACTTGGGCTATTGAACCCGGCAGTTGCGCTTGGCGTCCGTGCTTGGGTACTCGGTAGCTATGTTGCCGGTCCTGTCATCGGCGCTATCATCGGTGTAAACTTGTACAAGTATTTGTTCGCACCTAGCGTTGAGAAAGATGTAATCGTTGATGGTGCAGTCGTTCTGGCGGGTGTCTCAAGCTCGTCAGTAGCTGCCGTAGGCACAACAAAAGCATCAGCCGCTGCAAAAGCCGTTACCGTTCGTAAGCCGCGAACAGTCGTTAAACCAGCTAAAGTTGTTGCTGACAAAAAAACGACGGTAGTTACCAAAACTCGTCGCAAAAAATAGCCGATAGCTTGTGAGCTATCTATAGTAAAAATGAGCCGCCTATTCAAGGGTGGCTCTTTTATTTATCTTAGGCATAGTACTTATATTTGGTCGTCAAGCAGATCATCCGCAAATGCTGTGGCACCTGTCACATCAGGATTGTAATTGCTTACATCAGGGAAATTAAGCTCCATAATGTGACGCCAAACTTTTTGGATTAAATTATTAAGCCGTTCGATATCAGCCTTTTCGAACGTCAGGTGCAGTTCGGTTATAGCCCCAGTTGGGTCAGGTTCAACGTATTCCAAATAGGCATCGATTACTCGGTAGCCTTTAAAGCGCTGTGAATTCTCGACCAGTAATTTGTAAAAATATAATTGGTTTCGATAGAACTGCAAACGCAGGTCATTCGTCCAGCGGCTGTGCGGCTTTCCAGTTTTGTAATCGACAATTATGATAGTGCGATTGGTTCGATCGATAATGAGCTTATCGATCTTACCAGTGAGATGAGCCTCCCCGATAAACACGCCCTCGCCGCGGAAGCTATACTCGCTGAGTTGATCTTCAAATAACCGGTCGGCCTTTTGAGATAAATAGCTCTCCATAACAATTTCTCCGCGGTCTAGTAGCAATAGTGTTTGCGATTCGCTGAGCCGTTGTAAGCGTAAATAACGGTTGTAGGTATGCATTGTAGCGTCCAGCTCGGGAATCGCCTTTGTACTACTGGCTTGGTCGTGCACCCATTCCAGGGTTTGATGAATCGCGTTACCATAGCTCAAATTAAAGGCTGGTGCCGACGGAAAATTTAGGAGGTAACGATTGAGGAAACGGGCCGGACCCTCGTCCGTTGCATCTAGAAAAGTGTTAAATTCGGTTGGGCTTAACTGGTAACTTTTAAGTCGCGGTTGCAACAAGGCCTGCAAGGCTGGTTCGGCGGCGGCGGAAAAATGGTTCGACTGCCAATGAGTCGTCAAGTCGGTGATAGTTGGGACCATCTGATCCATTTCAATGACGACCTGGTTAGCAGTTGGCAGTAGCGGACTAACAGTGTGCGCAGGCAGCGTATCGCTGATTTGTTCGTCGAGAAATTTGAGCCGTGCAGTTGGCTTACCGCTAAAGCTATTGGTGTGACTCGTCAGGTAGAGTTCTGACTCGGCCCGAGTCAGAGCGACGTACAGCAGCCGTAAACGCTCGTCTTCTGATGCTCCGGCGTAGCGAATATGTAATAAATTTGGCGGTAAGCTGAGCCGAGAGCCCATAGCCCTGGCCCGGTTGCCCCAAATCTCGTCGTTGACGCCGATGACGTAGACGATATTAAATTCGCGCCCCTTAGCTTTGTAGGCCGTCATAAGTTCCACGGCGTCCAATGACTCCTGGTATGGATTGGTGTTCAAGATGCGAATTCCAGCAGCTTGGTTCTGGGCAGCAAACAGCAAAAAATCTTTTAACAATAATGATGGTTGCTGTGGTTTATAGTTTTGCAACTGCGATCGCAGTACGGTTAAGTTTGATAGCAACTGCCAAAATCCAGTGGACATCGCCTGGTCGGTCCTGCCAAAATAGTAGGCCTGAAGCGGTGAGCGATACGGTAGCTCAATATCAGGTTCACGGAGGTCGATTGCTGTCTCGCCAACCAGTAAATCGAACATTTGTTCTAATGAATGTTCACCGGATAGCTGGCTTAAGCGAATAAAAAATAGTGCAATAACGCGGGTCGCATCGCCCATAAGTAACAGTTCGGTCCAAGTAAGTTTTTCGTCACGGGCTTGCCATGATAGCTGCCAGACAGTACTTGTCGGTAGCTTCCAAAAGTCCATGCTCAGAATTCGTGGCCATAAATGTGAGGCAACTCCATCGACGCCTTCTGCCAGAGCTATAACCAGTCGGGACATGTCCAATAGTTCCATGACTAATGGATCGCTCAGCACGTCCTCGCGTTTGTCGTAATGGATCGCCACGCCGGCCTGTTGCAAAAAAGGTACTAGCTTTTGCAGGTACCGGTGTTTTGGCGCTAATACCGCAATGTCACGGGCACTGGTTCCTTGTGCAATCTTCGTTTTAATTGCATTCGCTATCCAAGCGCACTCAGCTAGTTCGCTTTTAAAGTCATAACGCCCAACAACCGCCGACTCGATCGAATGATTAGCTGCGGTAATTGTTTTAGAAACGGCTGGAAAATTCTCGTGGAGCCGTGTCTGGATCTGTTCTGCGATACCGCCAGCAAGATGTAAAATGTCGCTATGCGACCGGTAGTTTTCTGTGAGCGGCACAACTATAACGTTGGTATAACGAGAATAAAATTGCAACATATGGGAATAGTTTGCTCCCTGAAACGCATAAATTGCTTGATCATCATCACCGACAGCAAGCACGTTTGGTCGGCCTTCGTGAGCCGGGCTATCAGTTAGCAACTCGACGATGCGAGCTTGCGCCGCATTAGTATCTTGGTATTCGTCGAGCAAGATGTACAGATATTGTTCCTGCAAGGTATAGCGCAATTCTGGATTGTTTTGTAGGCCGCCTACGGCGCGCAGTATCATATCGTCGTAGTCGAATAAGCCCTGCTCTGCGAGATTACTATTGTAAAGTTTATATATGGCGGCGGCAGCCAATAATTTCTCATTCTGATCTTTGCCACCAGCAATAAACCTAGCCTCAGCGTCTTTGACGAGCCAATCGTTTTTCCACTTTGTTATGGTCGCTGTTTTGCCTAATTGGACAGCTACAGCGACCGCCTCGTCCAACGAGGCCTGCCACAGTTGTTGCAGCGGCGTGAATGTAGTTGGGGGCATGGTGTCACTAGCCAGTAAGCCGGTGGCCGCAGCAAGGTTCTGGAACGCAGCTATCGATTTCTTATCAATCCGCGTCACACTTCCAAGGTGCTTAATGCACTGCAAGGATGCCTGCTTAATAAAAATATTATTAGCTCTAGCGATTTCCTTAAAATCTTCCGGTTGTAGCAGTGCACGTTTGCCGTCGCTGACGAGCGACTTGATATCACGAAGAAACACCTCGTGCTTAAGTGAATTCGAATACGGTAACGTTTCCTGAATACTACGAAATATTGCGTCGATCGCTAAGTCGTTTGCGGGCTGTAAATCGACGTTGTCGCTAAAATATTCTGGGTAACGCCGAATTAATTCGCTCCCGAACGCGTGATACGTGCTGATTGTAACGTCATAGGCCGCTTTGCTAATGATTGATTGCAAGCGCTCGCGCATGTTCGTGGCGGCCGAATCAGTAAATGTTAGACAGAGAATATTACTCGGCTGCGCATCAGTCTGCTGTAGAATATTTGCAATTCGGAGTGCTAGAAGCTGCGTTTTGCCAGTGCCTGGCCCGGCAATAACCAATACTGGCCCGTCGATTGCATCGACTGCTTGTCGTTGACCGGAGTTCAACTGCTTATAAAGATCAGGAAATTTCTGAGTCATAGCAATATTGTACTGGACAAAGATCCTTGGAGCTACCTAGGTCCCACTAAGCGCGGGCGGCTGACAACTGCGCAATGCTGCAGACTTCACAGTTATCTTGATGCTGGAATTCCGTTAAAAACTGTTTTGTTGCTTCTGACAACGGCTGTAAATCGAAAAAACCAATAAAGTCAGCGGCTTCGCGCAGCAACCAACCGGCCTTGCCATAGATACGGAGGTTACCCCAGCAAACCGCTGCCCAATACGGACCAGCTGGTATAACGGTAGCTGGTTGTTTAGCACTATAGCTTTTCATAAGCTGGCCGGAGGCTCGTCGACGCAAGTTATGTGCAACAAATTTACCATCAACTAGCGCGGTTTGAGCGAGGCCGCTAAATGGTGTGTTGGCATTATCACCGATAACAAAAATACTGTCTTCCGACTGCAAATAAGTGTCGACGGCAACTTTGCCGCGGCTCATGATAACAAAATGATTTTCGGTAAAGAATGGATTGTTAGTAACGCCGGCTGTCCAAACAACAGTGTGACTGCGGATCGGCTTACCATTGACCGTAAGATCTTCAGATGTAGCACCTTGAACGATACTATTCAAATGTAATTTTACGCCGATTCGCTTGAGGCGCCGTTTGACGGCTCGTGAAGTATCGAGTGGCATGCGTGGCAGTAAACGCGGCGCAGCTTCGATAAGGTCAATGTGAATAGCCCGACGTTTGATGCCGTGATTGTTCATAATGTGCTCTAAATATTCTGGCAAAGCACCAGATAACTCAATACCGGTCGGCCCTCCACCAACAATGACGTAATTGAGATCTGGTCGGCGATCTGACAACATTTGATCGTGCAAGTGTTTTTTGAAACGAGCAACTTCGGATTGGCTTTTTATGCTGTATGAGTTTTCGACCAGACCAGGTATTCCAAAATAGTTTGTGATAACACCGAGGCCAACAATCAACGTATCGTAGGCATGCAGGTCGCCGGTAGTTGTCATAATAGTTTTGGCTTTACGGTCAAGCGTCTCGGCCGTCGCCTTGACGAGCGTAATAACCTTACCATAAAAAATTTGGTTCAGCGGGATACTGGAGTTAGCCCGGTGGCCACCAGTTGCTGTGTGATATAGCGTTGGATAGTAGCGGAGGTCGGTATCTTCAGTCAGTAGCGTCACGGCAAAACGTTCATCGTCAACTAGCTCGAGCGCAGCTTTGACGCCGCCAAAGCCACCGCCGATAATCAGGACATGTTCTTTTGTTTTTGAAATCATGCTTATGATTATACAAGGAGGTAACCCATATACCAAGAGGAGTCACTTGAAATATATTATTAAAGTAGTTAAGCTTATTCTATGGATGAATTTAAACAAAAATTGCACTCAAAATTTGCTGGTGAGATAGACGATAGCCTTGAAACGAGAGATTTTTATAGCCACGATGCTTCCTTATTTGAAATCGTGCCGCAACTGGTCGTTTTTCCAAAAGACAGTCAGGACGTTCAGTCGTTAATAACACTAGTCGCCAAAAATAAAAAAACAGTACCGGACTTGTCGGTTACTGCGCGCTCGGCTGGTACGGATATGGCTGGTGGTGCGGTTAACGACTCGATAATCGTTGATTTTAATCGGCATATAAATAAAATGGGCTCGGTGAGCGCAACCGAGGCAAAAGCCCAACCGGGTATGTTCTACCGCGACTTTGAGGTCGAGACATTAAAACATAAAGCGCTGATGCCGACCTTTCCTGCCTCACGCGATTTGGCGACAATCGGTGGTATGGTTGCCAATAATTCCGGCGGCGAGAAATCGCTCGAATATGGAAAGACCAAAGATTTTGTAAATTCATTACAAGTCGTTTTTGCTGATGGCAATGAATACACCGTTAAGCCGATTGATAAAGCGGCTCTTGATTCGAAAATTAGTCAAAATGACTATGAAGGAGCAATCTACCGCCGCATCCTAGAACTCTGCGAGAAAAACTACGACGCGATTAAAGCTGCCAAGCCAAACGTTAGTAAAAACTCAATGGGATACAACCTATGGGAAGTTTGGGACCGCAAAACCGGTATTTTTGACTTGACCAAGCTAATCACCGGCTCCGAGGGGACGCTCGGCTTCGTGACGGACATCACCTATCGGTTAGTTCCCTACCGCGAGCACTCCGGCTTGTTGGTACTCTTCCTGAAAGATATTGATAAACTTGGTGATTTGATTCCAAAAGTACTTGAGTACAAGCCGGCTTCGTTCGAATCGTTTGACGACCAGACGTTACTGCTATCAATCCGGTTCATGCCAAGTTTTCTAAAGATGCTCGGACCGGTCAAGTTTATTCATCTACTGCTCACCTTAATTCCGGATGGTTTACAGATGCTACGAGGTATTCCAAAACTCGTCCTAATGGTTGAGTTCAACGGGGACAGCGAACAAGAAGTCCGTGATAAAATCAAAGCGCTTCATAAGGATCTTGGCCACAAACGCGCCCGCTACGAGATCAATGGTTTCGAAGAGGATCCAACCGCTGCTGCTAGCGAAAAGTTTTGGATTATGCGACGACGTAGTTTCCAATTGCTGCGTAGTAAGGTTAAAGATAAGCACACAGCCCCATTCATCGACGACCTGATTGTTAATCCCGAACACATGCCGACATTCCTGCCGGAGCTTCGCCAGATAATTACAAAGTACAAACTATTTGCGACCATCGCCGGCCACATGGGCGACGGCAACTTTCATATCATCCCTCTTATGAAATTAGAAGACCCCAAAGAGCGCGCCAAACTGCTACCAGCTATGAAAGAAGTCGATGAGCTAGTGCTTAAATACAAAGGTTCACTGTCGGGCGAGCACAATGACGGACTAGTACGCGGCCCGTGGCTGGAACAGCAGTTCGGCAAAGAAGTTCTCGGCTATTTCAAAGAAGTGAAAAGTATTTTTGACCCGGAGAATATTTTTAATCCGCACAAAAAGTCCGATGCCGACTGGGACTACAGCTACAGCCACATCCGAGACCATTTCTAGTATCGTTATACCAGCCAGTGATCAACTGACAGCGTCAGGCTCAGAACGGCGATCACGATAAGCGAAAATTGGAATATGCTTTTAGCCCATACGACCGTATCGGACGTTTTTTGGCCAGCAATAGCTTGTCTCGCCCATACTAGTCCCAATATTAACGACACGGCTAAGTAAACGTAGCCAGTGTAGCCGAATACGGTTAGAAGCGTGACTGCGATCGTGTAGCCTGCGATGTAGAGCAAAATATACAACTTGGTTTTTTGAATACCACTGACGACCGGAAGCACTGGTATGCCAGCGCTGGCGTAGTCCTTTTGACGATACAGGGCGATGGCATAAAAATGTGGCATTTGCCAAAAAATTAGGATAACAAATAACAGTATTGCTGCTAGGTCGATCGAACCGGTGACTGCAGTGTAGCCGACCACTGGTGGTATAGCCCCGGAGATCGCTCCCACCAATGTTCCGTAACTACCGGCTCGTTTGGCAACGCCATAGAGTACGACGTAGGCGAATAATCCAAAGAGCGCGCTGACCAATGCCACTAGCGTAGTGCCGAGTAGCATGATGACGGTACCGATGACTCCGAGGGTGCTTGCGAAAACGAGTGCCGCACTAGGGGCTATTGTGCCTTCTACCAAGGCACGGTGTTTGGTGCGAGCCATTTTCTTGTCGATACCGCGGTCGATGTAGTTATTAAAAACGCAGGCTGATGCTATGATTAACGATAACCCGACTGCCATGGCAGCGAGCGTGACGAAATGTATTGAACCCTGTGCGGCGAGCAGGAACCCGGCGACTGCCGTTAGTAAGTTGCCTCGAATAATGCCCGGTTTTGTCAGAGAAAGAAATCTGCCGAACAAAACTACTTCTGATATCCCTCATCACGGATTATGCTATGACTTGTTTGAGCTGGCGTCATATTGTGATAATTCAGGTGCTTCATTATCCACAGTGAACCACCGACAACGATCACGACGATAATAAACATCAAGCTAAACAATAATTTATTGAGCCGGGCATTTGGACCCTTCCCAAGATGTAGGAAGAAATATAATTGCACAAACAATTGGACTGCGGCGAGTCCACCAAGCGCTAGTAGTAGAGTATTTCCGGCTAGCACTTTGTTAACAACTAAGTAGTAGGAATTCAATGTTAGGCCAATAGATATAACAAATCCGATGACGTACGACGAAGTTGTGCCGTGGTCGTTGCCTGTCGGGTGGTTCATACTTTGACAACTCCAATTAGGTAGACGATGGTAAAAATAAATATCCAGACAATATCAAGAAAGTGCCAGAATAAACTAAATAGTTGCAGACGTTTGAGGGTACCCGATGTAAAGCCTTTTTGGACAACTTGTTGAACGAGCGCAACCAGCCAGAGAAGCCCAGCAGTAATGTGCAGTCCATGCGCACCAACGAGCGTAAAGAAGGCCGACAAAAAGCCACTACGGCGCCAACTGTTGCCGTCTTGCACGAGGTTGCTGAACTCGTGTAGTTCCATTCCAACAAAAATTGTACCCAAGGCAAAGGTGATGCCAAGCCACATCAGCGTTGCGCTTTTATTGCGCTTGGTAGCGGCTAATAAGGCCATGCCACTCGTAAAACTACTGGTAAGCAGGAGTAATGTTTCGACGAGTACATACGGCATGTTGAATAGTTCAGCTCCGGATGGACCACCAGCCGTGCCGTTACGCAGTACCGCGTAGGTTGCAAACAAGCTCGCAAACAAAACACAGTCGGTCAAAATGTATACCCAGAATCCGAAGATTGTTTTGTCGGTGTCGAACTGCACTTGCTCGGCGCTCAATTTATGGCTCATAAGACACTTCTCTGCGCAGCAGCAATTTCGATACGGGCAACTTCGTCCGCTGTAATGACTTCTTCGGTGTCATCGTCAGAAGCCCGGACAATCATCGAACCGATAATGCCGAATAGTGCGATAACCATCAGCCACCAAATATGCCAAATGATTGCAAATCCAAATAGGAATGCGAAGCCAGCAATAATGACGCCCATACCAGTATTCTTCGGAAGAACGATATCAGTGTAGACAGGGGGAAGTTTTACGGCTTCGGATTGTTTAGATTCCCAAAACGCGTCACGGTCGGTCACAGTCGGTATGACAGCAAAATTGTAAACGGGTGCTGGTGACGATATAGACCACTCGAGAGTTCGGCCATCCCAGGGGTCGCCAGTAAGATCACGGTTGTCGTAACGAGTTATAATACTGACGACTAATTGGGCAACCTGGAAGCCAACACCGAGCAGTATTGTTAGGGCTCCGATGGCAGCTATAATGAACAGCCATTGCCAACCAAGCGACGCATCGTAATGATCAAGCCGCCGGGTGGCACCCATGATTCCAAGAATGTATAAAGGCACGAATGCTAGGACGAAACCTACTAACCATGAATATAGAGCATAACGACCTAAGCGCTCATTAAGTCGGAAGCCGAATATCTTCGGAAACCAATAAGAGAACCCAGCGAAGTAGCCAAATAAAACACCACCGACAATCATGGTGTGAAAGTGTGCTACTAAGAAAAGCGTATTATGAAGCTGAAAATCGGCAGCTGGAATCGACATTAAAACACCAGCTGCGCCACCGATCGTAAAGGTCACGACAAATGCTAAAAACCACATCATCGGCGTTTTGAAATGGATTTGCCCGCGGTACATCGTAAATAGCCAGTTGAATACTTTAACCCCTGTTGGGATGGCAATTACAGCTGTCATGATTCCAAAAAATGTGTTGACATTTGCTCCAGCTCCCATTGTAAAGAAATGGTGCAGCCAAACTAAAAATGCCAGAACGGTTATTGACGCTAGCGCATAGACCATCGAGGTGTAGCCAAATAATCGTTTACGGGCAAAGGTTGCTACCACTTCAGAATAAATTCCAAAAGCTGGTAATACTAGGACATACACTTCTGGGTGTCCCCAAGCCCAAATGAGGTTAACATACATCATGGGATTGCCGCCAAGGTCGGATGTAAAAAAGTGTGTGCCGATAGTACGATCAAGTCCGAGTAGCGCTAATGCACCGGTTAGGAATGGAAATGCAAAAACTATCAAAGTCATACTTCCAAGGACACTCCAAACAAAAATCGGCATCTTCATAAGTGTCATGCCAGGCGCCCTCATCTTAAGAATGGTGACTAAGAAATTGACACCAGATAAAAGGCTACCGACACCAGCAATTTGTAGGCTCCAAATCCAGTAATCAACACCAACTCCCGGACTGAGTGCGATGCCCGATAGCGGCGGATAAGCTAGCCAGCCGGCAGCCGAAAATTCTCCGACTATTAGTGACAAGTTAACCAAGCCCATCCCAGCTGCAAACAGCCAAAAACTGACTGAGTTTAAGAACGGAAATGCTACATCACGAGCACCAATTTGTAGTGGAAGTATTAGGTTTATCAAACCAAACATTAGTCCCATTGCGACAAAGAATATCATTAAGGTGCCGTGAGCTGAAAAAATTTGCTGGAAGTGATCTGACGTCAATATACCATGCGAATTACCAACCGAAGTAGCTTGTTGCGTACGCAACAACATCGTGTCGCCAAGTCCACGAATTAACATAACAAAAGCGACGATGATATACATGACGCCGATCTTTTTCGGATCTTGGCTAGTAAGCCATTCGCGCCACAGCCATTTCCAGCGCTTCAAATAAAATAGCAGGCCAACGATGCCTAATATACCAAAGACGATACTCAATTGACCACCGGTGGCGATCATATCGTGCTGGAAGTCGCTGAGATGGAGTCGGCCTAGTAGATCAGCGAACATTATTCTGTCATCCCCGCCATGTGCATTGCCGAATTGTCGGTGCCCATGTACTTCATGATTAAGTTATCGTAGAGGGCGGAGTCTTCCCAAGCATAGGTTTTGGGCGCAACGTTGCTACTAGCGCGGGCCAGCTGCGCATAATTAGCCATTGTCAGTCGCTCCGGTGACCGCTTGACGCCGTTTACCCACTCTTTGAAGTCGCTACTATTGCTTGATTCAGCAATAAATTTCATACCAGCAAAACCGGCGCCGCTGAGATTAGCTGAGGCTCCCCGAAATTTGCCGACGTCATTTGCCATCAAGTGGAGCTGCGTCGTCATCCCCGCCATGGCATAGATCTGGCCACCGAGCTGTGGAATCCAAAATGAATTCATCGCAGCGTCCGATGTAATCTGAAAGTTTACCGGTGTGTTCTTAGGGAACTGGACATAGTTCACCGTTGCGATGTTTTGGTCAGGATAAATGAATAGCCATTTCCACTGCATAGCAACAACTTGAATAGTGATCGGTTTTGTCGTACTGGCAATTGGCTTAAACGGATCAAGTTCATGCGAACTGTTCCAGGTGATAACACCCAGCACGGCTACCAAGACGAACGGAATCGTCCACCATATAGTTTCGGCGGTCAGGTTATGGTCCCAGTTGGGCGTGTAACGAGCTTTCTTATTGGTAGCCCGATATTTGTAGGCTATGCCGGCCGTCATAGCTAAAACCGGTACGACCACTAGTAACATTAACAGCGTCGCAGTGATGATGAGGGTGCGTTGCTTCTCAGCTATCACGCCGCGCGGCTGGAGTACGGCAAACGTGTTGTGGCGCAGCAAAAAACCGGCCACTAAAACCACCCCCATGCTTACTACGATTATTCCCAAAATTTTGTAATTTTTTTTCATCGGATACTATTAAATTATAGCATAACCGTAACCGTCCGAAGAGGCTTCAATACGGGGGAAATTTAAGCGTTAATGCTCCGAAAATTAACCGTTGCCGTCGTTCCCTTACCTACCTGGCTTTTTAACATAATCGTTGCCTGGTGGGCATCGGCGATCATTTTAGCAATGCTTAGGCCTAACCCGTAGCCGTCGGTTGTCTTACCTCTCGAACTGTCTGATCGATAAAACCGGTTAAATACCTGCTCTAGATCATCACGGGCGATGCCGTTGCCATGGTCGGTAATGGCAATAAAGGCATGTTTTTCGGCTATGCCACTGGCGATTTCGATTGTCGATCCGTTCGGACTGTATTTAAGAGCGTTATCAAGCAGGATTACCAGTAGTTGCACGGCACTGTCGTGATCGCCAAGTAGCGGGGTTGTTGTCGCTGTCGTCACTAGTTTTATATGGCGATCATCAGCGGTTTTCTGAACTCTGTCAATAGCTGTTTCGATGAGCGAATCGGTGTAGAGCGGCTGAAATTGATCGTGCAGCTGGACATTTTCCAGTTTGGTTAGTCGCAGCAAGCTGTTGATCAACGTTTCCATCTTATCAACCTCTTCGACGTTGCTGATAAGCGTTTTTCGTAAATCCTGACTGGACGGTTTTGGGTCGAGTAAGGCGACTTCACTTTCCATGCGCAGCGCAGTCAGTGGTGTTCGAAGTTCGTGTGACACGTCGGCGGTGAAGCGTTTCTGTTGATTGTGCGCATCCTCGATCGGCGCTAAGGTGCGCCGGGCTAGCAGGTAGCTGGCAAAACCGGCACTAACGAGGACGACAGCGTTAAAGAAAACGAGCTCAACTAAAATTCGATGGACACTATCGTCTATCTCGGTTCGCGAACCAATCATCGGACTATTTTTGAAAACCGGAAATTGGGTTTCTATTCGCTGAGACTCCTGATGAAATCCGCGCCATAGCTCGATGGTCGCCACCCGGTACAGCACCACGCTGAATCCAAAACTAATAATCATTAGAATGAGTAAGTAGTACGTTGTTAACTTGAAAGTCGCCGAACGAAACATTTAGTCAGCGCTCAATTTGTAGCCGAATCCGCGCATCGTTTTGATAAGTGGTGTGCTTTTGGGAAACGGCCGGTCAACTTTGTTTCGCAGGTAGCCGATGTAAACTTCGATAGTGTTCGGCAAAATATCGGCATCTTCGTCCCAGACATGTGAAACCACCATATCTTTTGTAATCACCTGTCCTGGGTGATGCATGAAATACGAAAGTAACGCGAACTCCTTGCTCGATAATTTTATCGGTACGCCGCCGCGGGCCGTTTCGTAGGTCGTGGTGTTGAGTGTCAGATCATCGACTTTCAGTTCGATACCGACTTGCACGGTAGGCCGGCGTAGTAACGCCCGGACACGGGCGGTTAACTCATCGAAAGAAAATGGTTTTATCAAGTAATCATCGGCTCCACTATTTAACCCTTCGACACGGTCACCAATGGTGCCCCGAGCAGTTAGCATGATGATTGGCGTTGAGATACCTTCGGCTCGAACTCGTTTACAGAGCGCGACGCCATCCATGCTACCCGGCAGCATTCTATCGAGCACGATCACATCATAGTCGGCGTCGGTGGCATAACTGTAACCCGTATCAGCGTCGTTCACTGCATCGACAGCATAACCCGATAATTCTAAGCCACGTTTGACGGCTTGAGCGATTTTGGGTTCATCTTCGATAACCAGGATTCTCATATACTAATTAGTATAGCCTGTCAGATTAAAATTAGCTGAAATCTGGATCGTAAAACATGTTATTGCGCTATGAGTCTGATTTCACTTGGCGAATCAGCCGTCCAGCTTGGCCAGCAATGAGTATCACGACGGTTATAAGTAGCATTACGATGTAGGAGCCCCGGTCGAGTAAGTTAGCCGCCGCAATCGTCGTATTAGAGATGTCGTGTAAATGTTGCGACAGAAGTAAGAATGATTCACGAAAACCGATAGCCCCTGGCGTGATAGATACAAACAATGCGAAATTTGCGGCCCCGGTGTAGACCAATGTTTGGGCTAGTGTCACCGAACCATTAACTGACCGGAGTTCAAGGAAAAAGATAAGCACTAAGATCGCCACTTGGGCGAGCGACGCCAGCGCCATCTCCGCAAACCCGCGCAGAGGTAAGCGGAGCATTCTCTGTAGTAGCGTAGGACGAAGTTTGTTGATTATAACCAGCCCAAGTACGCCCAGCCCAGCCACGACCAGAAGCCACCAGCCGACAATTCCAGAGACTAACAGTAAACCACTGTAGAAGGCATAGAACGCGTAGTATATTAGGCTGGCCAGCGTGTAATCACGTAGTTTAAGACTATGTTTCTTTTTTAGATACAAGGCTCGAAAGGCGGGACCGCTCTGCAACGGCCCGAAAAAGTTGATAACCGACGAATAACCGCTCACGATTATCATTTCTTTGGTCGGAATAGTCACCCGACACAGCGTTAATGATGCTCGGAATATAAATGTTAGGCTCACCATAAAAATAAAATAAAGCCCAACTAAACTGGCTAGCAGCAGTGGAGAAACAGCAAATAATTGATCACGAATCGTTTTATTCTTTGCAAAGAAGACTGCGAACGTGACGGCAGTTAAACCAACAATCGATAACGACGCAAAAATCTTTAATTTTGATCGGTTCATAGCCCAATAGTACTACACCCGGCTAAACTGACATTCGTTAATTATTCTTTAAGGTTTCCGGGGTATACTTAGGCAGCAATTATATGAAAAATCACCTCCCTACTAAGCCTTTCATAAGCCGACGAATAGTCTCAGGGCTGAGCAGCCGTAAATTTTTCATAGCTATAGTAGTCCTGCTTGGTATCCAAGCGCTCTGGATTGCTCTAACTGGTAAGTATCCGATGGCATTTGACGAGGATTTTCACTTGGGACTGATTCGTTTGTACGCTGACCACGCTAGCCCGTTTTGGAGTACGTACCCACCGGGTGGTAATGCTTACGGCGCTCTGACGCGTGACCCTTCGTATTTGTATCATTTCCTAATGAGTTTTCCCTATCGGCTTATACGATTGTTTACGAGTGACCAAACAATCCAGGTGCTGATATTGCGTTTTATAAATACCGCGTTATTCTTGAGCGGCCTACCTCTGTATCAGCGTTTATTACGCAAGACTGGTGCTTCGAAGGCATTAGTCAACGCGGTGTTACTACTATTTGTTTTAATTCCGATCGTTCCACTACTGGTCGGACAAATAAATTATGATAATCTCTTATTTCCGTTGGTCGCACTGACTTTGCTACTGGCAATCAGGGTTATTACATCCATCAAGGCTGGCTCGCTCAGCATGACCGCGTCGCTCCAATTCTTAACGGTCGGACTAATCGCTAGCCTGGTAAAATACGCGTTCTTACCGATTTTCGTGGCGGCGTTTATCGTAGTTTTAGTGTTATTTATACGGACTTTCGGCGTACGAAGCATACGTTTACATAAAATACACAAAAAAACTGTTGTGGCAGCATTCGCTGGTCGAGCTACAAAACTTTCGCTTGCAGCTTTTATTATTATTTTTGCACTGGCATTCGAGCGGTACGGCATCAATGTCATTCGCTACCATAGCCCAGTCCCAGATTGCAATCAAGTTTTGACAATTGCTCAATGCAGATCATATGGGCCTTGGGTTCGAGATTACGATTTGATTGCCATTAAATCCGTTAAATCGAATCCAATGAGCTTTACTGGTCAGTGGCTCCAGGGCATGTGGCTTCGGACATTCTTCACGCTAGCTGGTCCGAGCAATGATTACGAAACTAGGGGGCCGTTCCTGGTTCCGGCTATCAGTTCAGTTGTTTTTGTTGGTCTAGGCATCGGGGCGGTTGCAATAAAACGACGAAAAATTTGGAAAGCCCGGCCAACTATTTTTGCACTACTCGGCACTGCTTCGCTATTATATTTGTTAATACTTTTTCTGCAACAGTACAAATTGTATGCCAATACCGGCGTACCGGTCGCAATAAATGGTCGTTATTTAATCCCGATAGCTCCGTTCCTAATTCTCATCGGTGCGCTGGGTGTGCGGCAATTCATACGCGCAACAGTCCTCAAGATCGGAGCGGTAGGGCTAACGGTAGGCTGCATGCTGCTAGGTGGCGGTGGATTAACCTACGTTCTCCGAAGTAACGATGCCTGGTATTGGCCGAGTAGTCCAGTACGAACAGCTAATCATGCGGTGCAAAAGACGATTGGCCCAGCTATACCTGGCTACACCCATCCGACGGCATTCCTTCCCTACCCTTAACGCTTAAAACGCATCCGGCGAGTTTGCTCTAGATTGTCTTCAATTAAAATTCGGTTGATCCGGATCAAATCGGCGATAATATTGAGCGTAAAACTCAGGAATGCCGCAATCATGAGCAATGATCCAATTAATAACGACTGGATATGTCCGCGCCCGGAATTATCAACTACGTAGAAATAAGTGAACCGGGCAAACGGGACTAGACCGATTACAAACAAACCTGTGCCTAGGAAGCCGAACACGACGTACGGCTTGTACATAATATAGGCTCTGACGATGGTGATAGCGTGTTTAAAAACCAGCTCGTGCATCGACTTGAAGAGCCGTGATTCACGTAGTTTTGGATTGGTCGTAATAGGAATGCTCGTGATGGCAATTCCCTTGTTTCCAGCTTGAATAATTGTTTCCGTTGTATAACTGAAGCGAGTAATGGTATTGAGTCGCAGTAGCGCGTCCCTGGAATAGGCTCGAAAACCGCTCGGTGCATCCGGTACGTTTGTGCCAGCTGCATAATTCACGACGCGACTGCCAATTTTTTGGAGCCGTTTCTTGAGCGGTGAAAAATGTTCGATAGTCTGTATTTGACGATCGGCGATCACAATATCTGCTGTACCCATAACAATTGGCTTAACCAACTGAGTAATATTTTTCTGGGGGTATTGATTATCGCCATCGGTATTGACTACTATATCGGCACCGATGCTGAGTGCATAGTTAACACCGTCATGAAACGATCGGCCAAGCCCTTGTGTTTTATTGTGGTGTACGAAATGCTTGACGCCATGAGCTTTCGCGACCTGCACCGTTTTGTCGGTCGAGCCATCGTTAATGATTAAAATTATGATACTTTTAATACCAGGAATTTTTTTTGGAATCGACTTTAAGACAAGAGGGAGCGTTGCCTCTTCATTTAAACAAGGTATCTGAACTACTAATTTCATATCTTTTACACATTGTATAGTATAAGTCCTGAAATTAACATGTAGTGGTCGTAATTGCGGCTAGCTGTTTCAGGGCCATATGGGTATAATAAGACATTGTCCAAATGATTAAAAAACCGCGTAATCAATCCTCGCCGATCGGCACCAAACCCCGAGCTGGCCAGGATATTGTCTCTCCGGCTTACGCCGCAAAATTCCCGAGTGTCGGCATGTCTTTACCTAGCTACGCACCCAAACCTGTACTTCGACCAAATGAACGCGCAAGCCGTGTTGTAGAGCCCGAGCCATCTCGCTGGACGCGGCTCCGCAGACGAGTTACTCTCAAGCGGATTGTAATTTTCATAGTGCTCGCCGCCATCATTATTGGTGGGATCCTTGGCGGTAAATTTTTATACAATGCCCATAAAATATTTGGGGGTAGCATACTGGACATCTTGCAAACTACAAAACTCAAAGGCGAAGACGCTGGGCGCGTTAATATTCTACTGGCCGGAAACTCAGCTGACGATACTGGCCACGATGGTGCGCAGTTAACGGACTCTATACTGATTCTCAGCGTCGACACAAAAAACAATAAAGCCTTTATGCTTAGTGTGCCTCGGGACCTCTACGTAAAAATTGGTGATTCTGGCCACTCCAAAATTAACGCCGCCTATGTCTATGGTGAATCTAATAAGTTTGCAGATAACGGCTACCCTAAAGGTGGCATGGGACTATTACAGCAAACCATATCTCAAACATTCGGCATCGATATCAATTACTATGCATTGGTAAATTATAGTGCCTTACGTGAAGCGGTAAATGCGGTCGGCGGCATAACGGTGAACATTCATAGCGACGACAAGCGTGGCTACTTTGACCCAAGTATCGACTACGTCACGAACAAGGGTCTGGTAAAGCTCACCAACGGCGAACATACCCTGAACGGACAGCAAGCTCTCAACTTCTCTCGTGCTCGCGGTGACGCCTATGGCTCGTACGGCTATGCTCGGTCGGATTTTGAACGCACGAAAAACCAACGCCTGATGCTGTTAGCTCTCAAGACCAAGGCCGTATCGGCTGGAACACTTTCCAATCCAGCCAAATTAAGTAGCTTAGCAGATGCAATTGGGGGCAATGTTAAAACTGACCTTAATTTAAGTGAAGTTCGTCGGCTCTACGATATTACTAAAGAAATAAATCCTGCGGCGATTAGTTCACTCAGTTTAAATGACATCGGCGGTAAGAATCTACTAGCAAATTACACGACTCCACGTAGTGAATCGGCGCTTGTTCCTGCCGCTGGAATTGATAATTACGAGGATATTCAAGCGCTCTTAAAACAACTCACTTCATCTGACCCACTCGTTCAAGAAGGTGCTACTACCGCCGTATTGAACGGCTCCAATAAAGCTGGACTGGCTAGCACGATCCGCGAAAAAATAAAGGCCAAGGGTATCACCGTCGACGCAGTCGGAAATGCAACGGCGACTGCGGCTATAAGCGTAATAATTGATAATTCGAAAGGCGCCAAACCAATGACGTTGCAGGCGCTTAAAGCATTATTTCCAAAAGCAACTGTTTCGAGCACGAATGCTTACGCTGGGAGCTACAGCGAAGATTTTGTGATTGTCGCGGGCGTCGATCAAGTGCCTGCGCCGTCACCGACGCCGTAACTCTAGTAAACGTAGCAATAAAATACTATCCGTATTACGACAGGCAGTGTACAATTACATAACAAATGACTGATATTACTGCATCCGAACTCGAAACGTTCCTGGCGAAATATCCTACCAAGACCTATAAAAAAGGTGAAATTATCATCTTTCAAGGTGAAGCACCGCGCTCTGCCTTTACGGTTAAGACGGGTATCGTCAAAGCATACAATTTGAGTATTAATGGTGACGAAAAGCCGGTATCGTTCTACTCGGCGAATGCGACATTCCCTGGTAGTTGGGTATTTGGTAAGGTCCCGAGCGCTATTTACTACTACGAAGCATTTACTAGCGAAGTTTCAGTCTATGCGGTTAACCGCGAAGAGTATGTCAAGTTCGTGCAATCCAGTTTGTCGACCTTGTTTGCTGAATTTGAACGCTACCTATCTGACCAGCTAGGAACATCGATGCGTCTCAATGCCCTGCAACACTCCAGGGCCAGCGACAAGCTGATTTATACGCTTCATTACCTGGCACTCAGCCATGGCAAGCGAGTCGGCCCCCAAATCATTGAGATCACGCTCGATTTAACGCATCAGGATTTTGCTAATCTGACTGGCTTAACGCGTGAAACGGCCGCAACTGAGCTTAATAAGCTTAAGCATGCCGGCATTATCTCGTACAGCAAAAACGCACCGTACCGGCTTGATCTTGGCAAACTCATGTCAATATTGAACGATCAATACATAGCCGACGTACAAATACGCTTATAATTAATTAGGCAGTAACTTCGGCGGAGTCATTTTCGATAGCTTCTTTGATAACCCGAGCTAAGTTGTGTGGTGCAGTCCAAGATTTAATAATGCAGCGGTGCGCTCCCAGCTTGTAAGCTTCGGCAACTTCCGGTGAGTTCTCCATATTTGTGAATATCAGAACTTTTACTTTTTTATGTGATTTTAGGTCAAAATGTTGCAAAAATTCTAAACCACCCATGATTGGCATCAACAAATCTAACAAGATCAGCTGTGGTTCGAACGTTTTAACTTTTTCAAGTGCTTCTTGGCCATCGAAAGCCGAAGAAACAGTGTGTCCTTCGTTTGAGAGTATGATGCAATAAGCGTTGTTTAGGTCTTTATCGTCTTCTACAACTAGTATATTAGCCACAGGTCGCTCCTTAGCGGTTTATTTACTATTATTTATAGCACAAATACGACGTTAGCCGTATTAAAATTTTCACTTAAGCTCATTTGATCGACCTCAGCGTCGGACTATTGCGCGGCAGGCTGACGTAAAATATTGTTCCTACTCCTTCCTCACTTTCGAACCAAATTTTGCCGCCAAGTCGTTCAAGCAGTCCTTGCACGAGATAAAGCCCGAGACCGGTTCCCGTGGTCTCGCGTTTGACGGTATTTTGGGCCCTGAAAAATTTAGTAAAAACTTGGCTGTGCGATTCCTTCGGTATTCCCCAACCATTATCGCGCACAGAAAAAACGACATCGTTTGTTTTGCCCTGTACGCTGACTTCTATGTGGCCATCTTCGGAAGTGTATTTAATGGCGTTTGACACTAGGTTAGTAATAACCTCTTTTATGATTAAGTTATCAGTTTTAACCGTAGTGGTCGCAGCACCCTTTTTCTTGAGTGTTAAACTGATAGATTTTTCGTTAGCAGCCAAGTTCAGTTCTTTAATGACCTCGTCGCAGGCTCGATATAAGTGAATATTCTTTGGTGATACGGCGATGGTACCGCTTTCGATGCGAGTAATATTCAGTAGAGTGCTAATCAGCTCGTTCATGCGATTGGTGGCGGCAATAATTGTCCGCAACGATTTTTTTTGAGCAGTTGTCGTTTCGCCCATGTAGCCATCGACTAACATGTGTGAGTAAGTTTTGATCGCTGAGAGTGGTGTACGCAACTGATGAGAAGCCAGCGAAATAAATTCACTTTTCATTCGGTCAATTTCTTCTTCGATAGTTATATCCCGGAATACTTCGATGGCACCGATCGGCTTCCCGCCAAATAGGATCGGTGAAATACTGATCGAAACCGGCAATATATCGCCGTTTTTTTTGCGGTAATGCATTTTCTCTGACACCGGCTGTCCAGTTAAAAATGCCCTCGTAATAGGCCGATCTATTAGATTAATTGACTCATCACGTTCGTTTAGGGCAATAATCTTTTTTGGAAACCATTCGCCGATCAGATCCTTTTCGGCGTAGCCGAGTATTTTTAAGCCCACCGGATTAATTCGCGTTATTTTACCAAATTCATCAGTTGTAATAGCACCATCACCGATGCTATTAAACAATGCTTCTGACTGGGCTTGAGCCTGCTCGGCACTGATTTGAATTTTTTCTTCGGGAAGCCTATGGATCATTTATTTGGCGCTTGCTTTAGGTACCGTTAATTTTTGCAACTGACTGATGTACTCTTCTATGATATCAACATCTTCGGTTAGGAGCGAGACTGCAATACGAATCCAATCAATAAGCTTGGCTAAGTCATCCTTCGAAAGATCAGCTGGTTGTTTGTGCAGATGATTTTGAACCTGTCTGGCTATAAAACGATCGGCGGCAGGACCAAGATAAATATGGGTTACTCGAACAACCTTGTCGTAAAGTGTAACAGCAACAGCCTTCATCAGACTTCTTCGATTCGTTTAAGGCGGTGAGCGCCAACTACAATCAGTACATAGCCGATCGCTGAAAAAATGCGAATAGCATAGGTAATAACTAATTGATAATTTAATGATAGGAAACCACGATGGGGTGAAACAACCGTTAAGTATTCCAGTACAACTAAGCTGATGATAACTGCTAACACTCCAAACGCCAGTAGCATTAGTGCTCGACGATATAGCAGGCCGGTACTTTCCTTACTATAAATAAAAATCTCGAAGGCAGCAATAAGTCCAATAAACCAGCTAGCTAAAAATGGAATGGTTAAGGAGATTAAAACTAGCCAGTTTGGCAAGTTGTAGGGATTATTTGAATTTGAGATTGAGCTCAAGTCAAGATGTCGAAATGTGAGGTAACAATAGGCTACACCTAGTACGGCGAATCCAGCTCCAATCATGCTAGCTACTGATTTGTTGATAGATAATTTAGCTGCTGATAATAATCTATGGGAACTTTTTCGAATGAGTACGAAACCAATCAGTGGAAGTAAAAGTGCCAAATAGTCATTGACGATGATCGATGCACCGCCAAATCTAGTATTACTAGTGGCGTACGAGTTTTGTAGTAACGATGAAACAGCGGCTATTGGTAAGGACCATGCAAGCCAAGTAAAACCGTTCGACAAGGTCTGGAAATTAGGTCCTTCGGGGGTATTACGAATCGAATAACTGTATTTACGGATGGTACCGTAGCCGTGAAATGCTGCAAACCAAATGCCGATATACGGTAACACTACGAATAGTAGTAGCATATGGTATTGCCCGGTACTTAAATTGTAGTTACTCATGACGATCTTGTTTGCGGGCAGTAGTAACACTAAGCTCAAATATACAACTATCCAAAGAAAATAATAACGAATACTCAGGTCAATTTTTTTCATTGTGCCCTTTCCGGTAGTGCTTGGTTGTTAGTATACAGGTGTTTTTCGATCACGTGAGTTTTGCGAAGCCTTTTAATTTCTAAAAAACCCTTAGTAATTTTTATTATACGATCTGATTTACAAATCAAGAGTTAGAAATGTAACAGCAGTTTAGTGAATGTGTGTATATAGTGACATAATCAAAGTAATTAATTATCAATGTTAAAACAAAGGATTAATTATGTATCCGAATGACATGGAACCCAGCGACGAAGAACGTTTAGAAAAGTTGCCTGGAGATTACGACAATCCAGCTGCACCAGCCCAGGATGCTGCCACAACCGACGATATCAAAACACCACTATCCATCGATGACCCTCGTAAAGATACTGATGTAGACTTAGCCGAAGCTTACGACGTTGGAATGGATGGTGCCAGCGCCAGTCCAAGCCAACCAGGTTCAGTTGTCGGGTATGATCCTGAAGCCACTGCAGACGATAGTGATGATACGCTCAAGAAAGACGATAATTCGTAGGCTACGAGCGTTTCGCTAGCAGGTCGGCTCATTGTCCAATAGTAACATTACCGTTTTATAATCGTTTTGAGGTGGCTTGAACAGCTACGTCTGCGCTACAATGTAGAACTAAGATGAAAACCACACTGTCCGGTATAAATGTCTGATAAATCAAGCATTGAAATGAGTAGTCAACAGTCTCGGCTGCGATCAGAACTACTACCAAAAAATTCCAAAGCTAGATTAATCGTCTATGGCCTATTTTTACTGGCAGTAGTGTTCGTATTAATTCCTCAGATAGATATATTAATCGATAGCATTACGGTACTTAGAACGGTTAGCTGGGTGTATGTAGCCGCTGTGTTAGTAACTACGGTAGCGACTTACTTCGTCGCAGCGCTTATATATTTGGCATTGTCGTTCCACCCGCTGCGCTATCGTCGTACGGTATTGGTGCAGATGGCGGGAATGTTCGTAAATCGTTTACTGCCAAGTGGAATTGGCAGTATTAGTGTTAGCTATTTATACTTACGACAATCAGGCCACCAGGTAGCGCAAGCAGCAAGTGTCGTGACGGTTAACAATGCACTGGGCTTACTAGCGCATGTATCAGTTGCAGCTATGCTCGTACTGTTTAGTAGCAATGCCTTCTCAGCTGTTGCAGCACCGCGGCTGCCCCAAAAAACGGCTTGGCTGCTGTTATTCGTGCTAGCTGTTATTGTAGCGGCCTTATATATTGCGCAGCATTTCCGGCATAAAATAGTCTTAGCGTTACGCCAGTTCATTGTTCAGTTAGCATCATTTCGAACTCGAAAAGCTCGATTGGCTATCGCCTTCGGTGCTTCGACGTGCCTGGTATTACTGAATGTTTTGAGTTTGATGTTCGCCGTTCGGGCCGTGCATGGCAATGTTAACTTTGCGGTTGCTCTGGCAGTGTTTACCTCGGGGCTGATTGTCGGAACGTTGACGCCAACACCCGGTGGACTAGGCGGCGCCGAAGCTGGATTGGTCGCGGCGCTGATTGCTTACGGCATGCCGCTTCGAACGGCAATCGCCGCCGCGGTGCTATACCGAATTATTAGCTACTGGTTCGCCTTGATACTCGGAGGCACGGCCTTTGTCGTTGTCGATCGCCGAAAATATTTGTAACGCTACTTGAGTTCACGAAGTTTAGATAGTAACAAATTGGTTGACTGATCTTGCTGGGTAGTACCAGGATTTGTCAGCTCCTTAAAAATATCAGTAGCTAGTACCTTGCCTAGTTCAACGCCCCATTGGTCAAACGAATTAATATCCCATATAACGCCTTGTACGAATATTTTATGTTCGTACAGAGCCGTCAATGCACCGAGCGTCTGCGGTGTCAGCTGCTTAGCGATTATGGTGTTGCTCGGGTGATTACCGACAAACGTTTTATGCGCTACGAGATCTTCCGCTACACCTTCGCTGCGCACCGTATCGGCTGTTTTACCGAACGCCAATGCTTTCGTCTGAGCCAGCAAGTTAGCCGTCAATTTACTGTGATGCTGTCCAAGCTCATTGAGCGGCTTAGCGAAACCGATAAAATCACACGGAACCAGAAGCGTTCCCTGGTGGAGTAATTGATAAAATGCGTGTTGGCCATTCGTACCGGGTTCACCCCAAATAACTGGTCCAGTCTGGTAGCTAACTGGTTCTCCGGCTTTTGTGACTGATTTACCATTACTTTCCATATTCCCTTGCTGGAAATAGGCTGCAAACCGGTTTAGATATTGATCATAGGGTAGAATTGCCTCGGACTGCGCACCCAAGAAATTAAGATTCCAAAGACTAATTAACGCTAGGGTAACTGGTAAGTTTTCTTCGATCGGAGCAGTCCTGAAATGCTCGTCCATCGCATAAAATCCCTCTAACATAGCTTGGAAATTATCCCGCCCAATGGCGACCATCACCGATAGTCCAATGGCACTACACAGCGAATAACGTCCGCCAACCCAGTCCCAAAATCCGAACATGTTCGCGGTGTCGATACCGAATTCGGAAACTTTTTCATTGTTCGTCGAGACAGCCACGAAGTGTTTGGCTACGGCTGATTCATCGCGCAGTGCTGCTAGTAACCACGCCCGCGCGCTGCTGGCGTTCGTCATAGTTTCGTCGGTCGTAAAAGTCTTGGAAGCGACGATAAATAATGTTTCGGCTGCATCGAGCTCGCGGACAGCTTCGGTAAAATGAGTGCCATCGATGTTCGATACGAATTTGACGCTAATCGAACGATCGCTGTAGTGTTTAAGCGCTTCGTAAGCCATCACCGGGCCAAGATCTGAACCACCAATGCCAATATTGATAATATTCTTGATTGGCTTACCGGTGTAGCCTGTCCAGCTACCGCTCCGAATATTGTCGCTAAATTCGCCCATCCGACGTAGAACATCGCGAACTTCCGGTAGTACATCCTGCTCGTCGACCACAATCGGCTCGCTGCCTTGGTAGCGCAGCGCAGTATGGAGTACTGCCCGATTTTCAGTAGTATTAATCTTCTCACCGGCAAACATGGCGGTAGTAGCAGCTTCAATGTTACGAGCTCGTGCCAAATCTTGCAGCAACGTCAGCGTTTCGGCGGTAATCCGGTTCTTGGAATAGTCTACGAACAGACCAGCTGCTTGTAAATTCATGTCTTGGGCTCGGTTCGAATCGTTTTCGAAGAGCGTTACTAAATTGTCAGTAGCGACTTGTGTATGGTCGACCAATGCCTGCCATTCGGGATAATCGGTTAGTTGCATAGTACCTCCATTTAATCCTATAAACTATAGCACTTTGTCGGGCAGCCGACAGCGTAATCCTCGTAGTAGCGTATGATTACCGTGTGGACAACACGAAAAATACCGCTTCTTATAACGCACTCGAAACTTTACCGCCGTCAGGTGTTATTTCTGCCGATAGCGGCTTAATCGCTAATTTTGTGAGTGCCATGACCAACTTTAGTACGCTAGAAGCCGCCAAACACACAGCAAAACAAACGGCCGCCGCCACCAATCGCTCAATGGCGTCGATCCACGCACAGAATAATCTATACTTAACGCCTGACGACATGACCAGCGACCAACGTGATCACTTAGCGCAGTCAAGTTTTGACGCTAATTTACAACACGTTCAGTCCGAGCAACTGGCAGCTAAAATCAGCGCTGAAGTAGCCAATTTGGACGCTGTCTCAAACCGCGAATACCTTGGTAAGAAAGTGATTTTTCAGATCATCGACCCGGCCTTCGATCCGATAGAATCGTACTGGTTCGACCCAGCCACTGGCCAATATTCCCAAGGATCGATAACTACGAGACAAGTCAAAGGCGTTGTTCACGAGCTATCGCTGTACAAAAATCTTATTGTTCTGAAACCATCGCTATATTCACGAATATTATTTCCGAAACGTAAATTTTATTTTGTCTACGTTGTGAACCCTCGCACACTGCAACCATCTGTTCGACTTGTCGCTTAGCCTTTGCGGCAGCTTTGTTCGCCGCCCAGCGCTATTCACTATGAGTTTCATAGCAGACGCAACCGGCGAAGCCAGCCCGCGCCGAGTGGGTAGTTCCGGCCGGAATATCCAGTGTATCACCAGGCTGAATTGAGAATGGCCGGCCACCGACCATAAATTGTATCGAGCCTTCAACACACCAGAGCTGTTTGTCGTAGAAATGTGTATGCTCCGAGAATTCTTGGTACTCAGTCGCTGCCCAACGGGTTGCGATAATACTCTTGGTCACAAGCAAACCAGCTAATTCTTCTTCAGCGGATTCGTAATCACGTGACCAACGATATTTTCGTAATTGCATTGTCTAAGTATACCTGGCGTTATAACGAAAGTGGAATTTTTGCTTCGATAAACCGACGGCTGCCCTGCAATGGAAACTCGACGCGCGCCAAGAAGACTGACTTCGCAAGAAACGGCTGGTCTGAATTAAATCGTTTATCACGTTGGTCTGATACGTGCGGAATGTAGCCATCGCCAACCCAATCGGATTCCGTAAAATGCACGGCATGTTCAGTTAATAACGTATATAGTTGTAAGTGTAATTGTAAAAGTGGTGCGGTAGCTACTAATTTGTTAACTAGTATGCGATGCGGGCCTAGTGCCATGCGTTCACCGGGCTTAAGAAGAATGGCTTGGGTTGAAGCAAATAGTGGCCTGACAATCGCAGTTAGTTCAGCAATAGTTAGCGCAGAATGAAATCGGTGCATCAGCGTGCAATGTAGTGGCATCGCGTCATATACGTGGCCATCTTCGATCTGCCCAATTTCAAATGCAAAGAAGTACGTGCGGGCACGGGTATCACTCACTTAATGAGTTCTCGTCGTAAAGTTGTTGTACCAAACCGCAAACTCATGCCAGACTTGTGCCGCCGGCCGCGCAGCGTTGTCGGTCGATTGATCCAATACCTCTGCCATACTTAGTCCGTTATCGCCGTCTAGCGCAACAAGCTTGTGCGTCGCTTTGCCATAATTTCCGCGTGGCGCAGCCAGCAACGTACCGCTATTGTCATAGCTAAAAAGTTGCATAGTTTCGTCATCGATATATATGATAGTTTGCGTTAGCACAATGCGGCGATCGGCCAGCTGACTGGTTAGATTGATCAAATCTTGAGTGGTAAACCAGTGATTTATGGACTTCATATACGCACCTGGGAAACCACCAAGACCAGGAATTGCCCAGCTGTCATCCGATATTATCAATGCTTTGCCATATGCTGCGTAGGCTCGTCTGGCTTTGTCGATAGCAATCGCCGACATATCTTCGCCTTGAATCTCGTCAATATCTAGGGAGACTTGCTGTAATTCAATCGCAGCCTCCCGACAAGCATCACGGCCTATGGCAAACTTTTCATTATTACTAGTTCCGAAAGCCAAAAGATCCATTCTGCCAGTATATAGTATCGGCTCTAAGCGTTGAAAATTAATTATTTCTGGGCTTGTTTCCAAAATGACGAGAATGAGGGGTAAAACTTCTGAGTAATATTAGGGAACAACAATTCGGGTTGGCTGACGACACCAGGCCAGTCATTAATGACTGGATGATCTTTTCGATAGATTGTTCCGTTTAATCGCTTAAGATCACCACTGTTGGCCTTCAATATTTTTATATCTGGAACCCAGGTCGAAAATTTCAGGATACTATCAAGGACATTTTGGCTAAAATGACCGTCAAAGAACGGTTCACCTAACACTAGTACTTTCGGTAAATTAGAAGCACTTTTCCAGTTTGGATCAAGTGTCCATGGACTGTATAACTGCAAATCGCTGTCCACGAGGTCATGTATAGAAACGGTGTTAATTGAGGATGGCAGTTTAGCCTGCTTAGCTAACGTATATGCGGGTTCAGTTAACTCGGCTAGAGCATTCGGAATCGGCATTACCGAGATTGCTTCGTAGCTAGCGTCCAGGAAAGTGTTATGTTGGACAGATTTGCTGAAAGTGTTGATATTATCCTGTTGTGGCAAGTATTGCTTACCAGTGTAGGCACCGGCGCACCACTGCCAGCTTAAGTGATTGCTAGCGTAGTCACCATCTATTAAATGGCTGATCATCCAGTCAGCGCCAACTCGCCAGTTACATTGAGCAATATTACAGATAACACCTGCCAGCCACAGTCGCATATGGTTGTGAATGTATCCGGTGTCGTATAAATCGCTTAGTCCAGCGTCAATTGCCGCAATCCCTGTCGACGCATTTAAAATGCTAGTTGGAATACCCTCTAACTTACTGCCGATTGTTCGAAACGAAGAAAATATTTCGTCGCCGCGAACTCGCCAAGTTTGTTGCCAATATTCGCGCCAAGCTAGTTCATTTAGTAGTTTGTAAGCCGATTGTTCGCTGTTGTTTTTGAGAATTAATTCCTTAACTCGCGGTAAGCTGATGACGCCGCGCGTAATAAATTCGGATAGTCGGGTCGATTCACCAATGTAATTGCGCCTTTCAGCGTATTTGGTGGCACTGATTGTAGTTATGTAGTACTCGAGCGCTTCGTAATTTGTAACGTCCATCAGACAACCTTGCTCAGTGATGATGCATTTTTACGGCAAGCTTTGGAGCAGTATATGATACTAGGCCATAGGCCGCGGGAAGACCACTTTTTGCGGTTGTTGAACGGCCGATTACAAACCGGACACATCTTTGTATTATTGTCCGGAAATAAATTAGCATCGTTGTGATAGCGAACATTTTTGTGACGATCGGTACGACCCTGAACTTTTCTAGCAGTCTTTTGGGCTGATTTACTCATGACTACATATTACACAACTCTAATAACCAGCACTGTAATTATTTTCAGTTTTTATAAGCGTAAGCTGTACAATACAACAATGAGCAATTACGTCGTAACATTAAAACGTAGTAGTATAATTTCTGCTTCTCCAATTCGTGTATTTGCCGCTGCAACCGATTGGCCGCGGCAAGCCGAATGGATTCCGGCAACTCGGGTAACTCCTTTAGTTCTTGGCGGCCAGGCTGCGGGCGGTAGCATATCAGCCTTTACTGGTATCGGCCGATTTGGTTTCGTCGACACCATGACGATAGTCGAATGGAAGCCACCGCACCGCTGCCGGATGCATCATACTGGCCGAGTTGTCCGCGGTGATGGTGTGTTCGAGGTTACACCCCACGGCGATAACGGGTCAATCTTTAGTTGGGCTGAGACAGTTATTTTGCCGTTTGGTGTAATTGGTAAAATTGGTTGGATAATTACCAAACCGATTACATTATTTGCAATTGGTTTGGCCCTCAAACGCTTCAAACGCTGGGTTGAACGAGTCTAATTACGTGGTTATCAATATAGCTTTGGCCACTAATGTATGAATACAGTGGAAACAAATACAGTGGAATTGCCGTCATGACCAGCTGCGAATTATTACACGAAACATGACGCTAATGATTTGTTGATTTGCGAATCCATGGTAACAAATAGAAATTATTGGTTAAATGTGTCGTAATGGATATCAACCGCAGCTCCAAATGGTGCATAGTTTGGAGTTTCCGTTTGGTTATATTTCGGATCTTGTAACTTCACAAGTATCAGCGAGCCTACTATCAGAACTGCAGTGAAAATAATAAACTTAATAAGCCATAGCGGTATAACGGAAAACAATTTTTGTAATCGAATTATTGGAGACTGTTTTTTCGTAACTTTTTCATAGAGTTCTAGAGATCAATCAATTATTTTATTATTATCAATTATTGTTTCAACATTACTCTTTTTATATAATTAGTACAGACTGTTGATAATTCAGTATTTATTGCAAATTCCATAGACTGTGTTATAGTATCATTCATAATGAACGTAGTCCGCGAATTTGGTAGGTCAATTTTAGTGTTATCTATAGCTGGACTTACGGTCTTATTTGAGATGCACGCTGCTAACCTAGCGCAATCATCTTTTTATTTGGCTAAAAGCACATTGTATTCAGCTAAAGTACCATCATCCGCAGCTACTAGCGATTCAACAACTGGCTCTGAATCTGTTGATCAGCCTGTGGTGACACCGGATTACGTCTTACCCCCGATTACTAACAAGCTTGTTCCCGTGTTAAACCGTATTCCGACTAATCAACGCGTCGTATTCCTAGGCATCGATGATGGAGTAACACGCTCAGATGACGCGCTTAACTTACTAGCAAAGAGCCACGTTCCTGTCTCATTGTTTTTAAATGATGTTAATGTTGAGCATGACGCCAATTATTTTAAAGAATTACAGTCAAGCGGTGCGATAGTCGAGAACCACACTACCAACCACGAGGACCTGACAACACTAAACTACGCGAATCAGAAACAGGAAATATGTGCCAATGCTGACCGGTTCGGACTACTATTTGATCGACGACCAACTATATTCCGCCCACCTTACGGCAGCTACAACCAGATAACTCGTCGAGCTGCCGCAGATTGTGGGATGCGCGTATTGATCAGTTGGAGTGCTAAAGCGAACGGCGGAAGCATGCAATACCAGGACGGTAACACCGGCCTTAAACCCGGTGATATTGTACTAATGCACTTCCGGCCAGAATTTGCCCATGATTTCAAAGCCTATCAAGATGCCGTTAAGGCAGCTGGCTTGCGAACGGCGTCGCTCGAAGATTGGCTTAAATAGTCGACTTTAATTTAGGTAGCCCCAATTCTTTTGCCACTGCTTCATCTGCAGTAGCTCTTTAGTTTGAGCGTTGACGATAGTGACAGTTAAGTCCTTAACTTCTTGGTGCCGGGCATTTGTTTTACCAGTCGCCGCCATATTGATCGCAGACTGATGATGCATGATCATTTGTTCGAGAAAAGCTTTATCAAATGCTTCGCCGGTTTTATCGTTTAATTCATTCGTCATACCTGCGTTTGTGCTCTGCATACTCATAGAACTATGATCCATCATCATCGTGCTGCTATTTGCAGGGTAACCCCATGTTTTCAGCCAAGCAGTCATGTTGGCTATTTCGCTTGTTTGTGCGGAGACAATAGCTGATGCCAGAGTTTTAATTTCTTGATGACTAGCGTTAGTTAGGGCAAGGTTTGCCATTTCAATTGCACCCTCGTGGTGTGTGGTCATGTTTGATAGTAGCATCCGATCATAGTCTTCGCCCTTAAGCGCAGCGTACTGTTTATAATCTGCTGAGTTTCTATCGGCTTGAGTATCTTGTGCATTCGATAATTGACCCATCATATTGTTACCCATCGCCACGTCGCCAGTCCTGTTTATAGCGAACACCATGATTCCAGCTATCGCAATAACTGCTACAGCCGCTATCACAATAATACTATTCTTGTTATTTTTCATGAGTTTCTCCTAAGGTTAAATGTAAGGTATCGTTTGGGCGAGAAAACAAATCCTAAACTCTGAGGACCTCGTATAGAAGATATAACGGTATCTTTATGGGTAGCTTGATATGTGCGGCGTACAGTTGGCTTTTAGTAGCTGTATTTCCTAAAATAGTCGCTTGGAGCTGTGCGTCGTAGTGAACCAAGAAATCGTCATTGTCTTCTTCGTCAACTCGGTCGATTACCTCTTCTTTTGTAAACACAGCGCTGCGACATATGGTCGGACAGTTCGTCGAGCTACTCGTTTCGTGGTTCATTCCACCCATCCCACGGGCTGTTGCAGGCATTGCTGCGGCATGGAGTGCAAGACCAAATGTATTCAGCAGTAGTACTGCAAAGATTGTCGTCATGCCAGTAAGTATTTTTTTCATTATTAGATTAGGTCGACCTTACGCAAGAATTGAGCATTAGCGGCTACCACAATGGTTGAGAGCGACATTAGAACAGCTCCTATCGCAGGCGATAGCACAAAACCAAGCCCAGCCGTGACTCCGGCGGCCAATGGTATCGCCAGCGCGTTGTAGCCGGTTGCCCAAGCTAAGTTTTGGATCATTTTGCGGTAGGTAGCTTTCGAAAGGATAACGATTTTCGCGACACCACGTGGATCACTACTAGCAAGTACGATTCCGGCTGATTCTATAGCAACGTCAGTGCCAGCCCCTATCGCTATGCCGACATCAGCTTGCGTCAGCGCTGGCGCGTCGTTTACTCCATCTCCGACCATTGCAACTTTGCTCCCATCGGCTTGCAGCTTTCGGACAACATCAGCCTTATTCTCTGGTAAGACCTCAGCAAAGAATTCTTTAATGCCGAGCTCATTCGATACCCAAGCCGCTACGCCCTTGGCGTCACCGGTTAGCATAGCTACCCGTTTACCGGCTCGCTGCAGCGAATAGACAGCTTCTTTTGATTCAGGACGAATTACATCGGCAAGCATAATCGCGCCAACAACCTTTTTTGAACTGACGACATAGACTACTGTCTTGCCGTCACCACTTGCATTGGTTACCGCAGTTTCCAAATTAGAAGGTAATTTGAGCGATAGTTCTTCGATAAGTCTCGGCCCACCGATATAAACCGTATCGAATCCGATAATAGCTTTTGCGCCGCGTCCCGACATTGCTGAGAATTTTTTTGCCGTGACAAGTCGAAGTTTTTTACCTTTAGCAAATTTAACGATTGCCTTTGCGATTGGATGCTCAGATTCAAGCTCAACCGCAGCTGCAAGCGCCAGTACGTCATTAATTTTAGTACCGATCGTAACAACGTCTACAACGCCTTGCTCGCCCTTAGTAAGTGTCCCCGTTTTATCGAATAGTACGACGTCAATATTGCGAGCTGACTCAAGCGCCGTACGTTCCCGAATTAGCAGACCATTCTTAGCTGCTAGTGTGGTAGAGATAGCTGTGACGAGCGGTACGGCCAGCCCTAATGCGTGCGGACATGCTATTACTAAGACAGTTACGACTCGTTCAATTATAAATGAGACCGATCGGTCACTAAAGAATGTCCAGCCGATAGCGGTTACTACGGCTGCACCTAAAGCAACGAATGTTAAGTAAAATGCCGCTCGGTCAGCCACAATCTGTGTCTTTGACTTACTGTTCTGGGCATCGGTAACGAGTTTCATGATTCCCGCAAGGGCAGTATCGCTACCGACCTTTGTAATTTTAACTGTTAATGCCCCGCTCCCATTGATTGCCCCGCCAATGACGAATGATTTTACCGCCTTATCTACCGCTTTTGACTCACCCGTGAGCATTGATTCATTGACCTTAGATTCACCCTTGATGACAACACCGTCCATTGGGATAGTTGAGCCGGGTCGAACTAATATAAGTTCACCTAATTTCAGACTCGTCACCGCAACTATCTTCGTGCTGTTTCTTAGCACTAATTCTGCCTCATCTGGTAGTAGTTTTGCGAGCTCATGTAGGGCTCCTTGCGCATTTTGGACTGAGGCCATTTCTAACCAATGACCTAGTAGCATGATGGTAACTAGCGTTGCCAGCTCCCACCAAAAATCCATCCCCATAAGACCAAATGACACGGCGATGCTATAGCCGAAAGCCACAGTTATTGCTAGTGATATCAGCGTCATCATACCGGGCAAACGCGCCGATAATTCAGCTTTTGCGCTTTTTAGGAATACAAGTCCACCGTACAAGAATATTATCGTCCCTAAAACTGCTGGAATCCATTTGCTACCGGGGAACGAGGGTGCCGTGAAGTTAAGTAAACCTTGGACGGTTTGGGAATAAATAAGTACCGGGATTGTTAACGTAAAGCTTAGCCAAAATTTTTTTTTGAACATATCTGGATTATGCTCAGCATGCTTAGTGTGATCCATTGTTTACTCCCTACATTATTTATTCAATCTGGAATTAACAGTTTCGTATATGATTTTAACCGATTATCAAAAATCTTAGTCGGGTAGCTTACATAGTTCTGATTTTTTACTTTATAGTTATTATTATATACCCCTAGGGGGTACTATGTAAAACGTTGAGTGCAGTAAACGGATCCTATTTGATGGTTTATATCCATCAACACAATCCTCTGAGCTGTCAATCGTATTCGCACTCAAATCATTAATGGAATTCGTTTAAGTGTTTAGTGTTTTTGTTGACCGAAATTAATAAGCATCATTACCGTGCAGTATGCGCTAATGAAAGCAGCTCATTTAAGCGAAGTGAAGTATCGTAGCAATGAGCTTTAAGATTATTTTCTATGTAACTATTTTCTGATTACGCTGCGGCGCAATATGAGGCTGCGGGCAGTAATAGATTAACCAGTCCTTTGTTCGGTCTTTTTCAAAAAAATTTACACTAATTAACAATCCTTTCCTACATCAATAAAAAATTCCAGGCGTTGGTACATCGACATATTTTTATTTTAGATGGCCACAGCTATTAATTAAGCTCGTGTCTGCAGCACGATCTTAGTTACATATTTAGTTCATTAAATTTAGTGTTAAAGGTATCTACTAGCGGCCTCGACCGCGTAGTCGTAGTATCGAATGGGAATAAGGCTTATGGTGTATTGGCTGTATGCAGGTTACATCGTTGGCAAACCCATCATAAAGTCGGTGCAATAAGTTTTATGCTGGTCATAGCACTTCTATCTATCATTGTAATGAGTAGCACCGTCGCCAAAGCTGCAACTGAAGATTCAACGCTAGCTCCAACAGCTCTGCTTACTCAGGTTGCAGTCTTTCGGTTCAGTGCGTCCACTTAAACTTGGGAGGCAGCCCAGATGGGTCGATATGTACTTTCTAAATAATCCTATTTAAACTTATATATAAACAGAAGACCCATAAGTAATGGGTCTTCTGTTTCCGAGTATTAAATTAGTATTTTTTTATAGCTGGTTTTTGGCTTGTTCAACCGAATTTCCGAACTGGTCAACTATGGTATCAAAACTGTTTAGAAATGCATTGCGTGAATTTACCAGCCCCTGTCGATTTAACTGGTCAACCAGCTGGTTACGCGAATCGTATAAGTTGTTAATTTCACTGTCCTTGGCGCTTGCCAAAACGTTAATTAGCTCGTTTCGAGCGACATCACGTTGCGCGTTGTTTGCTGTAGCTGTGTTGTAGACTGCTACCGCTTTCGCGCTCGACGTGTTAAAGCTTGCTAAGATCTTGTCGGAACGATCCGTGAAGCTCGTTACGGCGCTGGAGAGGTTCTCATCCTGAACATTAGTTGGGCTTATTTGTTGTAACGCCTGAACGATACCCATGCGTAGCTTTGCCTGATCAGGATTCAAAAGATTTTGTAACTGATCTCCTTTTGTTGAGGTCGTTGAGGTCTGCGGTGAATCAGTTGATGTAGGCTTCGTTGCAACTGTGGTTGCTACATCGTCGCCTGCTTGCTCCTGATTACCATCTGAGGCAGCCGTTGCCTTGAGCGTACCGCAACCTGCTGGAAGCAAAACATCGTAGGCCCGAGCGGTTGGATCATAACCCTGTGGTCGTGGATTACCTAAAGCCGCGAATGCAGGTGCATCAACGCCTTGAGGTGCTGTTGCACCATGTATAACTATCGCTTGATTACCCAATGGCGTTAGTGACTGTAGTGCTGCTTCTGCGTCATTACTATTGTCGAACGTATACGTAGCACTAAAGTGTAATATCCCATCGCTACCAACTTTTGGAAAGTTGCTGTTGTTAGGAGTGCCGGCAAAAGGATAGAACAAAGCCGGTGTGGGCGGTTTTCCAAAAGCGGTCTGCGGTGATGTTAAGTTTAGTTTAATTAATCCGTAGGAAGGCGCACCTTCAATAACTGAAACAAAACCGTCGCCATTGGTATCATTGCTGCTGGTTGGGCATTCTGCTTTCGCCTGGTTTTTACCATGGATGTGCATTGGATGTACGCCCGGCTCTAGCCCCGTAGCATTGACAGTTGTGCTCAGCTGGCGGCCATTTTGTACGAATCTAGCCATTCCACTGACATGAGTGTTATTGAGCTCATGAATGCTCGCCATGTAAGTATGCACGGAGCTTGAGTTATTGTTTGCAATAGCACTTGCGGCTAACGGGAATCCAATGCCTCCCAAGCCCAGCACAGCTGCTAAGACTGATATCGCTGCGACTTTCGATCCGATATGTATGTTGCTTTTTTTCATCATAGGTTACCCTCCACTTATCTAACAATGTAAATGCAATATTAACCGCATTCATGTAAGACTTTGATGGATGTCTCAGTTACTTTAAAGCGAATTTCTTACACTTTCGCCACCGAGTAATTGATTCTACAAAGCTTGGTGACATAGCTTCTACTTCGGCCATACAGTCATTCTAGAGCCTCTAAATGTTACCATGATTAAATCTTTAAAGTTAGATGATTCAAGTGGTATCAACCAAGTGTCTAACGGCTATTACGAGACATTGCGCTAAAAGGTCACGAACTTGGAATAGTGTTTTGGGTAGGTATTATCAGTGATCTAAAACATTGTTGGATCGTAATAGGTGCTGAGTAACCGGCCATATAATTGAGATGCATACCAAGTACCCCGCTGAGTTAGATAGGTTCCGTGCGATCGCCGACAAACACAACACGCCACTTGTCTCCGTCTTGTTGACTGCTCTGTTTGAGGTTTGTAAACACGTGCCGCTGGTAGTGTGGTGTCAGATTACACTTATACGATAGATCGAGCGATGGTTTCAGATTATTACTACAATCTTGAACCACTTATTGGTACCTCAGTATATAACACCACTTTACTGAGTGCGAGTGATACCTCAACCGATATTATAGGTCGGCTCACTAAGTGAATGGTGCTTGTTACCTTGTCCGCCATATATTACTGCTTTAATATTTTATCAGTGAACACGACAAGTCTGTTAGAGTAACTTTTTTGGGCTTGATTCCAAACTCCCTGGCAGGTAATAAGGTTTAGGTGGGCTTGTCCGTCGCTTGATCGAAATATATCCGTTGCGTTATCTTTTGGAGTGTAGGTTCGTAGTTCGCGTACCACAAAGGTAGTAGTTTCGTCCTTTTCGTTAATGGTGTATAGGTTGTCACCCTTTTGTAATGCGTGTAAATTATCAAAAACTGCGGGCATATTGTTTTTGTAACCAAAATGACCATTGATAACAGCATTTCCATTTTCACCCGGACGAGGACCGAGGTTAAACCAGCCAACATTAGAGGGCCCCTTGGGAGTGCTCATTTCACCCTGTGGCGTTGTACCCAAGTAATCTATTGCGGCATCAACGCCGATCTTTGGAATTTTAAGACGCAAAGGTAGTCCAGGGTTAACTTCGGCTTGTTTCGACGGTGCGATCACTTGGGTGGGGGCGGGTGTAGAGCTGCCAGAGTTCATGGCTGGTTTTTTTAAAAACACATGAAGGGTCAGTGATAGAGTAAGTGCGGCCACCACTAGGAGAACTAACACTACGATCCGTCTTAAAAGCTTCTTATCAGAATTTCTAGAAACATTCATAAATAAGTAGATGAGTTAGACTATGCATCAGCAAACCTGTTCTGTCTTTACAATGTTTCTACGCTAGTTTATTCGTTTAATTCGAACTAGGTAGAGCCCGAATAAGACAACTAAAAATCCGGCTGGAGCTACAATGCTCCATGAGGAGCTATTATTGCTTTCGGGGCTAATTCCAGCATTTGGCAGTTTGGGTACAACTGATGTGCTACCGCTTGAAGTAGCGGTTGCGGCACAAGTAGGCACAGTGATTGTGTCGTTTATCAGTGTGACGTTACCGTTACGGGCCAGGAGTCTTCCTTCTACGCTGGCACCGTTTGCCACGGAAATTGAGTTAAGAGCTAAAATGTTGCCTTTGAAGACAGCAGTTGTGTTGATAGTCGCTGTGTCTACCCGCCAAAAGACATTACAGGCCTGGGCTCCATTAATCAGAGATACGCTACTACCAGACCCAATAGTGAGTCCAGGTGCCGCCGCATTCGCCTGGAAGATGAAAACAGCCGAAGAGTTACCTTGTCCATCAAGTACAAGTGGACCTGCTCCTGCAGTAATTCCGAACGCAGTCGAGGCTGAATCATAAACACCTGCAGTTTTGGTTGTTCCGCCGAGCTCAGTAGGCACGGTAGTCACTGGGGTTCGTCCGGCAGTATCGATGTATGCAGCAGTTAAGTCGTTTTTGGCTGTAACTAATAAAGGGCCGTTTGTTACTCGACATGGAAGTGGACCCGAAGCGTCGACTGAGTAAATTGTCCCGGTAACTTGTGTACAGAACAGCCCCATGCCTGCACCAGTTGCGGGGCTCAACCCAACGTTGCCTGAAATAACCGAGGTATTACCTGAATCGGTAACATCAGGAGTGCCGGCAAGTATTGCAAATGGCGCTGATGAACCCAGATTAATTGTGGTTGGTGCAGCGCTGACCATTGCAGATTGACCTAATACAAGCAAAAGGCTGATCATACTCATTTGTGAGTATTTTTTGATAGACCTCATATTTATTTCCCCATTTCTTAACTTTATTAAGTTCCGTATTTGGTGTAATTTTACTAATCTCGCTTACGTTTGTCAATTAAGGCATCGCATACAAATGTTCTCATTTATTATTATTTTAATTTACTTTAACTAATGCGGAGGGGTGGTATACATTCGTGCTTCAGTATTACGGCGCGCTTAGTGTGAGTACCTATGCGCGTCCTCATTTCACCGTACTCCAATGGCTATATTTTAGGCTTTTAGTAGCCTATCGTCCGCAACAAATAAATAAGATCTACGAATGATGGTCTGCTTTATTTGGCTGAGCATGCCGGTCTAGGACTAGTTCGCTTAATGTTCGAGCGTACTTAAATTATACAAACGAAACAGACATAGCCTCTTTTTAAATTTTATTATTTGGCAGCCTTACGCTGTTTAATACTTAGAGACATGCAGCGTCAGTACGATTATCTTAGTCATTGTTAAAGCTGCTCCGATTAAATAACTCAACTAATTTTTCATACCCAAGTGTTTGAGGGCTAGCAAAATTGTATTAGCTGGGTAAGCGGCCGATGATGATGGTCGGTGGTCGTGCTCTACTGTTACTTATCGCAAAGAATTTTCCCACCACGAACTTGGATGAGCGAAGTCCCGACTATATATTGATCCTTTGTAAGCTCTAAATGTAGACTTTTTTGTAAGTGCCTCCGGTTGAGTAATAGCGCACAATAATATCAAAATAAATTCCGCTAACGTATCGACAAAAGTAGCATTCGCTAGTACTAACTCCATACTAAAGTAAAAGACTGTCCTATCAAGTGTTTATCGATTCTTACTCGTCAGTATTGATATTAATACAAAGTAACGTTATTTACATCTTGATAGCACTGACGAGCTTCCTTGGTTTGAAGTTTATAACAAAGTAGAGTCGAAAGGATATAATAGAATCATGGATGAAAAACAAGTGGATCTATGTACAAAGTGGAAACATCTCTACAAGGATCGGGTAATCGAACTGCAATGTGAAGTCTGGTGCGCAGAGACCAAAAGCTGCAACCTTGACATTACAGGGCTGTCATTTGAGGCACGACCAGGAAATAAATCGTGACAAACATACTCAATGCGAGCCAGCATGCTCTTGCCGTCGCCGGCATGATGACCTGGCAGATTCTCTGGTCCCTGATATTAGGTTTTATACTTTCGGCGGTCATCCAAGCGATCGTGCGCAAGCAGACAATTGCGAAGCTGCTAGGTGACGCCAGTCCGAAAACGTTAGCGATCGCTTGCGGGCTTGGTGCGGCTAGCTCTTCCTGTTCCTACGCTGCTGTGGCAATTGCTCGTTCGTTATTTCTGAAAGGAGCTAATTTCACTGCAGCAATGGTATTTGAAATTGCCAGTACTAACCTCGTCATCGAGCTCGGTGTCATCATGGCAATATTAATTGGCTGGCAATTCACACTTGCCGAATTCGTGGGTGGTCCGTTAATGATTATTATGTTGGCAGTATTATGGCGCTTGTTTTTACGAAAAAAAATACTTGAAGCAGCTTTCACGCAGGCTGAAGTCGGCATTACAGGATCTATGGAAGGCCATGCTGCCATGGATATGAGTATCGGGCGCAAAGGATCAGTCTGGCAGCGGCTTCGTTCAGCCGAAGGGCTAACGAGTATAAGCCACATATTCGTTATGGAAGTAGTCGCTATTTGGAAAGATGTCATCGGGGGTTTGCTAATCGCTGGTGCGGTCGCGGCATGGGTACCAAGTTCGATATTCCGTACACTTTTTCTCGCCAATCATCCATTATTATCGCGGATATGGGGGCCAATCATTGGGCCGATTATTGCTGTTTTTACCTTCGTATGTTCAATCGGAAATGTGCCACTTGCGGCTGTTCTCTGGAACGATGGTATTAGCTTTGGCGGTGTGATCTCATTTATCTTTGCTGATTTAATTATTGTCCCAATCCTACTTATTTATCGAAAATATTACGGTACTCGTATGATGGTGTTTGTTGCTCTCAGCTTTTACGCGACGATGGTTATTGCTGGATGGCTTACTGAGTTGATTTTCGCAGTATTTGGGATTATTCCTAAAACGCACGCTGTTGCAGCAATATCGGAGCGCATAACACTTAACTATACGACGGTTCTAAATGCTATATTTGTAGGATTTGCTGTGTGGCTGGTTATCCGATTTGTTCGGAGCGGAGCTACGCCTATGCTTAAAATGATGCACTAATCGTTATATTGCTGAATTAAACCAATTACTAGTTGTTGTAATGTCATAGACCGTAGCGTAGCGCTGCGGTTATGATAACTATATGTCTCTTGGCTGAGCCCGCCGGTTTGAAAAGGTTTTGCATTACGTTCACTCATGTAATGAACTTCTTGCGTAGCTTAAACGAAAATCTTACATCTCTACCATCTAGTAAAGAACAATATAATAATGTGAACGTAAATATTTGCGCTTAAAAGTTAACAGCTTAACCTGAACTAATAATAAATCCAAGCTGGATAAGGTCGCATACGATGAGTAGTGCTAATCACGAACAGAATAATCAAAAAAAACTTATCAATCAGGATCATCGTATTTCAGCGCTTAAGAAGCAGATGTCATATTATAAAGAAATAACCGAGACTATTCGTGAACCTTTCATTATTTTGAGAAAAGACTTGACGGTTGTGACGGCTAATTTAGCTTTTTATCAAAAATTTAAAGTTAAAAAAAGAGATACAGAGGGTAAACAAATTTACGATCTGGGAGATAACCAATGGGATGCACCCGAGCTTAAGGAACTACTTGAGAACATACTCCCAGACCACAGGATTTTAAATAACTATGCTGTCACGCATAACTTTCCGCTACTTGGAACAAAGACCATCCTACTTAATGCTAGGCAAGTAGATAGCAAGCAGCTCATCCTGCTAGCGATGGAAGATGTTACCGCGCAATGGAAACTGAAAATTGACTCGGCTAAGCTGACTGAAAACTTAACTAAACAACGTGATCAGCTTCAAGGTCTTAATGATGCAAAAGATGAGTTTATATCACTGGCGTCTCACCAACTCCGTACACCAGCCACTGTCGTTAAGCAATATGTTGGTATGTTGAGCCATGGTTTTGCTGGGGCGCTCACCAAAGAACAACTGGACATGCTAGGAGTCGCCTACAGGAACAATGAACGACAGTTAGAAATCATAGAGGATTTACTACGAGTAGCAAAAGTCGATGCAGGAAAAGTTTATTTAGATAAAGTGCCTTTTGATGTTGTTGCGATGATTGAGACAGCTGTTGACGGACAATCAATTTTATTCCAGAATCGTGGGCAAGTTGTTATATTCAACAAACCTGCCACTAAGATGATAGCTATGATTGATCCGAAGCTGATGCTAATGGTGTTGGAGAATATTTTAGACAATGCTGGTAAATATTCTGATAATGATACATCTATTACGATAACTGTTGACCAAAATGAAACAGACACCATGATTAGTTTTATAGATAATGGAGTTGGTATACGTGAAAGTGATCAAAAAAAACTGTTTAAAAAGTTCTCAAGAATCGATAACCCCTTGTCGGTGTCAGTGAAAGGAACAGGCCTAGGATTATATTGGGCTAAAAAAGTGCTTGACCTTCATGAGGGGAGCATACAGGTTACATCTGGTCTACGGGCTGGATCCACTTTCAAAATTATTACACCTACAGCTTCAACTTTTTCACAGTAGCTAGTTGATCACTAAGTCCTACTTCAAAAAGAGCGACTATCATCGATAATCGAACAGGTCTACTGCTGTCTTTAAACCTAACTAACTGGATTACGGGCACAAGTGGTTTTGCGCGCTAGGTGTGCGCACTGTACAACCAGTGGTTGGTTGTTTTTGGTAATGTTGGGTATAGAATGCTATTTATATTACGTTTGATGATTGGGAAAGACTGAGTAAGATGTCGCGGTCGAACTAATCAAATCTAAAGAAAAGTTTGAGAGAATTCTGCATGCTAAATTGGAATATGGGGTCAGGTCTATTTTGACCAAATATCGTTAATCACCGAATATTAGCTTCTAATTGGTAATGTTTACAAAAAGATAGACTGTTGCATAGTACTACAGTTTATTTTTACTAACTATCTACTGGCTGGGATGGAGGGATTCGCTTGCGGCTTCTCTATTACGGCGTCCTCATTCCATTGCATCCCAATTGCTGCGCAATGGAGTTCTGCTAGCCCTTATGCCCAAGCCAAACAAAAACCCGCTCATTGGAGCGGGCCTTAGTATGGCTGGGATGGAGGGATTCGAACCCCCGAATGCCAGTACCAAAAACTGGTGCCTTACCACTTGGCGACATCCCATTACGGAAATAACGTTTCCAGATGCTAATTATATAGGGTTGCTCCCTGATCTCCAACCAGTTGTTCAGAAAGCTAGCTTTAATAATTCGGTGCAGCGGGGAGTCCAAAAAACTCCTCGAGTGTTTCTATGTTCTTGGCATGCAGTTCCTGCGCGAGGTCGGTTCCAATAAACCGAATGTGCCAGGGCTCATATTCGTAGCCAGTCACAGCAATTTTATCAGCCGGATATCTAATAATAAATCCGTAGTTGTAGGCGTTTGCTGCTATCCACTTCCCTTCGACGGTGTCAGCAAAACACTGCGCAACATTACAACTGGGGATAGATATTCCACCGAGATCGGCGGCTAGCCCGGTTTGATGTTCGCTGTAACCAGGACGAGCACTCTGCTTATCGGACTCTGCTTGGCCCGCTTGCGCAACGTAGCCATTGTATAGTGATAGCTGGAAATTATATGAGCGGTAACCACTTTGGAGATTGAGATTTATGCCTTGACTTTTTGCGGCGGTAACCATTGTCTCAAGTGGTCCAGCCATGATTTTCTGAACGACTTTTTCGGTAGTAGTGATGTTCGCCCGCAAGGGTATGTTTGGCACGACAAGATTATTTGGGATGTATATTTTTGGATTCAACTGCCTGGCCTTATTGACCACCAGCCAGATGCTCGACGGATCGCTCAATGAATGGGTGGTTTTATTGAAAGTATTGCTAGTCGCGGCAGAACTTTTCGAATTCAATTCGTTGCTTGTACTCTGATTCGTAGCAATATTTTTTGGGGCTGATTTGTGGGTTATCGTCGAGCTTATTATGATTCCAGCCGTAATGACTCCGGCGAGTACAAAAAAGATATATTGGTTTTTAATGTTTTTCATCTACATTTTAGTATACGCTGCTAGCTTCTATATGGAACTTCAGCATGTAACTTCGTCGCAATATTATCGATTATTTGCTACAGTTTGATAATCTATGGCAGTAAAACTATCTATTAATTCGGCAGATCATGTGGTGCCTCTGAATATAAACCGGCTGGAGGGGCGTATGCTACTGCTACCAGCTCCCAAAAACCGCAAACGCGAAATACTATTACTCTATGGTAGTCATTCAAGCTTGGAACGGATGTTTACGCTGGCCGAAGAGCTTAATATATACGGCCGAGTCACGATGCCAGATTGGCCTGGATTTGGCGGCATGGACCCATTTTTCAAGGTTGGCAAGAAGCCGACTTTCGATAACATGGCTGACTACTTGGCGGCTTTTATTAAGCTCCGCTACAAACGCAAACGACTCACAATTATAGGCATGTCCTACGGCCTAGCGGTGGCAACCCGGATGCTACAAAAGTATCCTGACCTGGCCCGAAAAGTTGATTTTGCTGTTAGTATCGTTGGCTTTACCCACCGTGAAGATTTCCGGATGTCGAAATCAACCCTTTTTGTAATGCGAGCGACCGGTTTATTGCTGCGGGGGCGCGTTACCAGCAAAATCGCGAGGCTATTTATTAACGGGCCGTCGGTAGAGGCTACCTACACGCTGCTGGCAAATCGCAATCAAAAAATGATCGGTGCCGACAAAGCCGAGCGTGACAGACGAATCGCTTTCGAAAAAATTCTGTGGCGCGTTAACGACCTGCGCACATATTTTTATACCGGCTACACGTTTCTAACAGTCGATCTCTGTAATCAGCCAGGTAGTCAAAAAGTTGACGTCCCGATGTATCATGTGGCGGTTACGGGCGACCAATTTTTCAATAATCATGTTGTCGAGCAACATCTTGCAATCATATACAGCTCAGTCAATGTTACTACCATTGACATTGGAGCCCATATGCCGACGATTATTGCAACCTCGAAACAAGTTGCTCCGTTCATACCGACAAAAATACGTCGCTTACTGGCTCAAAAGATATAGATGGTATACTAGGCGAATATGAAGATCGGAATAGTGTGTCCTTACAACATCCTCAAAGGAGGCGGCGTCCAAGAACATGTTCGGGAAATGCAAGCCGAACTAAAACTACGCGGACACACCGTGAAGGTCATAACGCCCCTGCCCCGCGACACTGATTTAATTAATTTGGCTGATACGATATTCGTTGGCACTTCGACTGACTTCCGCTCACCGATGCACACCTCAGTCCAAATATCAGCAACTGTTGATATAGAGAAAATCGACAGTGTTCTCGCCACAGAGAAATTTGATATCATTCATTTTCATGAGCCGTGGGTTCCGGTAATTAGCCGTCAAATTTTGATGCGTTCCGAGAGTGTTAATATTGCGACGTTCCATGCTAAGGTTCCAGAAACAATGATGAGCCGCACGGTTGTGCGTGTGGTAACGCCGTACATGAAATCGGTGCTTAAATACTTGCATGAACTTACAGCCGTGTCCGAATCGGCTGCCGAGTACGCTCGTAGTCTGACCGATGCGCATATTACATTCGTTCCAAATGGGATTAATCTTGAGAAATACAAACTTCAACCGAAAAAAACTAAAGCGCCAACGAATATTTTATATGTTGGCCGCTTGGAGCGTCGTAAGGGTGTTAAATATTTATTGCAAGCATTCCAGCAGCTTTCGATGCAATGCCCAGATGTTGTTTTGCGTATTGCTGGCAGTGGACCGGACCGTGAAAAGTTAGAACTGCTAGCTGAGGATTTAAAACTTAAAAACGTTGAATTCCTGGGATATGTCAGTGAAGCCGAGAAACACAAACTGCTTGCCGAGGCGACGCTATTTTGTTCGCCCGCAATTTACGGCGAAAGTTTTGGCATCGTGTTGCTCGAAGCTATGGCGACCGGCTTAGTCGCGGTGGCTGGTGATAATTCGGGTTACGCCGATCTTATGCAAGGCGTTGGTGCACTATCTATCGTCGACCCGCACAATCCCCGCGAGTTTGCGCGTCGTCTCAAATTACTGCTCGAAGAGCCTGAGCTTCGAAAACTTTGGCAAGATTGGGCTGCCAAATATGTAAAACAGTTTAGTTACGTCAACATCGTCGACCAGTATGAAGTGTTGTATGCGGAGGCTCTGAAGCGGCATGCCTCGAGCGACTAAACTGACAATCGGTTACGTATTTGATGATTCGCTTGATAAACCAGATGGCGTACAGCAGTACATTTTAACCGTTGGTAAGTGGCTGCAGGCCCAAGGTCACGCGGTACACTACTTAGTTGGTGCTACCACGCGAGTTGATATTCCAAATGTACACAGCCTCAGCCGCAACGTTAGCGTAGCTTTTAACGGTAATCGGATGTCGGTGCCACTACCGGCAGATACGGCGGCGATCAAACATTTGCTTGACCGAAAAAAGTTCGATGTGCTGCATGTCCAAATGCCATATAGCCCTTGGCTGGCCGGTAGAATTATTAGCGCTGCACCAGAAAGTACGGCAATTGTCGGAACGTTTCATATCGCGCCGTACTCTAGCCTTGTCAGCGCCGCCACCAAAGCTCTGGCTGTCTGGGCTCGGCGCACAACCGCTCGTTTCGACGCGATTTTAAGCGTATCAAGTGCTGCGCAGGCTTACGCCGCCCAAACTTTCAAAATTTCTAGTGACATTATACCCAACGTGATCGATTACCGACGGTTTAGTGGTGCCAGACAGGTTCCTCATAAAAAATTACGGATATTGTTCTTGGGCCGTTTGGTCGAGCGTAAAGGCTGCCAATATCTACTCCAGGCGTTAACGATACTAGAATCTTCGGGCCGCCCGCTACCTGACTACGAAGTTGTCATTGGTGGCAGAGGCGGACTCAGCGACGAGCTCAAGTCGTACGTAGCTGCCCACGACTTAACTAGCAAAGTTAGCTTCCTCGGATTCGTCGACGAAGCTGATAAGCCAGCACTGTATGCCAGTGCTGATATATCAGTTTTCCCAAGTACGGGCGGGGAGAGCTTTGGTATTGTGCTCATAGAAGCAATGGCTAGCGGCGCATCGGCCGTCTTGTGCGCCGACAATCCTGGGTATCATAGCGTTATGCAGTCTAATCCTGATCTGTTATTTGCGACTAAATCGGCCGAGGCTATAGCCGATAAGCTCTACACATACCTATCTAGTAGTGAGGCTCGAACGGCCGCGCAAGTGTGGGCGCAGCGTGAGGCTCGTCAATATGACGTCGCAATTGTTGGTGCTCAGTTGGTCGGCCGATATAACCAAGCATTGCATAGCCGCCGTCTATCATAGATAATGATTGACATGCTCTTTAGAAAGCTCAAAGAAAACGATGCCACCGAAGTATCAATTACAATAACAACCGAAACCTACATTAAAGTAGCGGCGTTAATTGTTGGGACGGTCATTGTTTTTGCAGCGGCTCGCAAAGCCTCGCATGCGCTTATTTTAATTTTTGCAGCCTTTTTCTTGGCACTAGCACTAAACGCGCCGGTTAATTGGGTTAGCCAACACTTGCCAGGTAAGTCACGGGGTAGCCGATCGGTTGCGACAAGCCTATCATTCCTACTGGTTGTGCTGGTGTTCGGTGCTTTTATTGCTAGTACTGTGCCACCGCTCGTCAAACAGACGCAGGGCTTCGTCAGCGCTGCGCCAGGGCTCGTCCGGGATTTCAGGAGCCAGGATAGCAGTGTTGGCCAATTTATAAGGAAATACAATTTACAAGACCAAGTCGGAACGGTTTCCAATCAGTTACAACAACGTCTCAAAAATATTGGCGGCAGTGCTTTTTCGACGATACAACAGATCGGCAATAGTGTCTTTTCGGTGCTGACAGTGCTTGTTGTCACATTTATGATGTTAGTGGAGGGACCACGGTGGATTCGATTTGCGCGTAAGCTCACCCCGCATAAGCATCATAAGTTGGCGGAGCGCATGGGCAGAGATATGTACGTCGTTGTTAAAGGCTATGTCAACGGCCAAGTGACGCTGGCCGCGCTAGCGGCATTCTTGATCGCACCGGCCTTACTGATTCTCGGCGTCAGCTACCCAGCTGCGCTAGTCGTGATAATTTTTATCTGCGGTCTTATCCCAATGGTCGGCCATACGATTGGTGCAGTAATTGTAACGATCGTGGCATCATTCCATTCGCTCACGGCGGCCGTTATTATTCTGGCTTACTACATTTTGTATCAACAAGTCGAAAACTACCTTGTACAACCACGGATCCAGGCAAATTCTACTAATATGTCACCATTGCTAGTGTTCTCTTCGGTTATTATCGGCGTCAATTTCGGCGGGTTGCTCGGTGGCCTTGTAGCGATACCAGCTGCCGGTTGCCTGCGAATTGCCGTGCTGGAATATCTGCGGAGCCATGGAATTATCAGCCAACAAGATATGCAAGAGATCGTCGATCAGACACCGGTAGCTCCGACCACTGCCTAGCTACCAGTAGCGGTACCAATTCCTAAACGAGCCGGAACCAAATCGGACCATCACTGGTGTCACGTACCCCGATATCGTGAGCCGTCAACTGGTCGCGTATATGGTCGGAAGCCGCCCAATCTTTTGCGCTGCGAGCATTTGTCCGCTGGATCAGTAATTCTTTTTGGCTAGCTGTAATGTCCGGCGTTTCACCGAGCCCAAGTCCAAGTAGCGCATCGATACCAGCGAGCATGGCCTCAAAATGGTCAACCATGTCATCTTCAATTAGTACAGACTGTAACTGCGTACTAACACCACTGAGAAACGCCAAAGCTGCTGGGGTATTAAGATCTTCGGCTACGGCCCGCATCAGTTCGATCGGGACGTCGCGCAAGGCAAACGTCGCGGTATCGTGGGTGATCGGCCGTGCTTGGTAGCGCAGAACAGCCATCGCCTGCAAATCACGCAGCCGGTTCTGAGCTGCCACCAGTCCATCCCAGCTAAACTTTGACTGGCCATGGTATTGAGATTCCAGCACATGCAACCGGACAGCAGCTGGCGTGATTCCCCGCTCAATAATTTCTTGGAGACGCACACCGTTACCGAGCGATTTAGAAATTTTTTCACCCTCTACCATAACGTGGTTACTATGCATCCAGTAGTTTGCAAATCTTTTTCCGGTAGCGGCTTCGCTCTGGGCAATTTCATTGGTGTGGTGGATTGGCACGTGATCGATACCTCCGGTATGAATGTCCAAAGTATCGCCAAGGTACTTCATGCTCATGGCCGAGCATTCAATGTGCCAACCGGGAAATCCCCTGCCCCAGGGGCTGTCCCACTCCATATCTCTAGTGGCGCCGTCCGGAGAAAACTTCCATACTGCAAAATCGCTACCATTACGTTTTTCTGGGTTAAAACTGACACGGGCACCTGCTTGTTGCTCTTCGAGATCAAGCCGGGCAAAACTAGCGTAGCCTTCAAATTTACTGGTGTCATAGTAGACGCCGTCGCTAATGACGTAGGTGTAGCCTTTGGCCTCAAGCAATTCAACCAGCGCAATCTGTTCGGTAATATGATCGGTTGCTTTGGTGATATGGTCTGGTTTAGTGATTGCCAGGAGTTTCATGCAAGCGATAAAATCAGCCGTATAAAATTCGGCAACCTGCCAGGCGGTTTTGCCCTCACGCTTGGCGCCCTTTTCGAGTTTATCTTCACCGTCGTCACTGTCACTAACCAGATGGCCAACATCAGTGATGTTCATGACCCATGTCACTTCGTTACCTTCGTAGCGAAGGGCGCGGACGAGCGTATCCATGCGAACGTAATTGAACCAATGGCCGATATGGGCATAGTCATAGACGGTCGGACCGCAGGTGTACACGCCAAGTTTTCCGGGAGTGATTGGAATTATTTCATCAATTTGTCGAGTAAGCGTATTGTGGAGTTTCATCGATAGGTGCCTGCGTTAGGTTGCTAAGTAATTGACTGGCGTAAGCGATACATTCTGATTTGATTACGTTGAACGGTCGGCCATCGATCGTCTTGAATCCGGCGGCAAAAGCATGGCCGCCGCCACCAAATTTTTCGGCAAGTATACCGCCGACACCGTAACCGGCGTTGCAGCGGATTGCAGCGGTGATTTTGCCGTCATCGTACGACTTAAAGACGATGGCAATTTTGACGCCGATCGTTTGCAGCATATCGAATTGGACGAGCGGCCCAGGATTGTACAGCGGACTAAACGTGGTAATTTCTTGCTGTGGCACCGTATTCGTCGCGATCGTGCCATCGTGGAAAAACTCGGTTCGAGCTAACAGCCGTCCTTTATACTGCAAGATTGACATCGGCATTTTACTGAGTTCGCGGCGAGCTTCTTCAATTTTTGGCCGATTGACACCGGCCGCAACCATTTCGCTCATTACCTGATAGGTCGTAGCGGTTGTCAGTTGATTGGACAGCCCTTGCGTATCGCCCAAGATTGAAACGGTAATAGCGTCCAGCGCCTCGATTGGCATTTGCCAAGTAAGTTCTTTGGCTAGCAAGTAAATAAGTTCACCGGCCGATGCCCGTGATGAGTCTATGATACTTTCGGTGGCGTAATGGATTGGCCGTTCGACGACTGCATGATGATCGAGCACGATACACGGTTTAGTGGCAAGTTTAGTATGGTATCCCCCGTCATGAATTTTTTCGAGTAAGGTCATCGTCGAGGCGTCAACAATGATGCTTAGGTCAAAGCTGGTCGGAAAATCTTGGTTGACGCGGTCGAAGCCAGGTACGTATTTGAGGTAGCCCGGAATATCGACGCCGCAGTACAGGTAAACATCCTTGCCCATCTTGGACAGAATATGCTCAAGGGCCAGGCTGCTACCAAGACTATCGCCATCCGGATTATCGGCTTGGATTAATAGGATACGTTTGGCTGCTTTGACGAGAGCATCGATGGCAGATATATTTTCGTACATTGTCTATATTGTACGGGTACACTGGCTATTTGGCCATTAAATTACAAGGTCTGGCGACCTACTAGGGCTCGACCCAATGTTATTTGGTCGGCATACTCCAGATCAAGGCCGATCGGTATGCCACGAGCTAACCGGCTAATTTTGACTGACCGGTCGCCAATCTGTTGCTGAATATATAGTGCGGTCGATTCGCCTTCGACACTAGCATTAGTTGCTAAAATGATTTCCACGACGCCGTCCTCGTCGATTCGATTGGTCAGCTGCGCAATTCGGAGCTGCTCCGGGCTAATGCCATCGATTGGCGAAATTAGGCCGCCCAGTACATGGTAGGTGCCGTTGAATTGACCGGTTTTTTCGAGTGCCATGATGTCGAACGGTTCGGCGACCACCGCAACCGTTGTTTTATCGCGCCGCGGGTCAGTGTAGAGGTCCGATAATGTTTGGTCGGCTGGAATTAACGCGAATGTTTTTTGGCAAACACCGATGCCGCTGTGTAAATTTTGCAAGGCGGCGGCAAGTTCGCTCGATAATGACGGATCGCGCCGCACTAAGTAGTAGGCGTAGCGCTCGGCCGTGCGCGGCCCAACACCCGGTAATGCACCCAGGGCGTCTATGACATCAGTGAGAGCTGGCGGTAATATATTCATGAACGGTGTGACTTTTTGTCAAAAAATAAGTTAGCGTTCAGTAGGGCGCTCGACAGTATGAGTCCCACGATCAAAATAACTTTTGCATAGCTTGGGAAACCGGATGATTGTAGACGCAGGCTTAGCGCAACCACCGCTAGTACGTACACGATTGCACAGACTCGCTTCTTACGGTAACTAACCCGTGAAAATGATTTAAAGACCGAGGCCACCCAGAGCGCCCATCATCGGTTGCATCTTCTCGGCGGCAATTCGCTGGCTTTCGCCGATAGCTTCCTTAACGGCGTCTTCGATCCAACGCTCTAGCTCACCGATATCATCGAGGTCGACGGCTTTAGGATCGATATGAACTCGCTTAAGTTTTTGTTCGCCAGTAATTTCTACCTTGACGGCACCATCACCCTTCTCGACAGTAATAATTTGCTTCTGGAGTTCTTTTTGAATTTTCTTTACGCGCATTAACATCTTAGCTTGGTCAAATCGGCTCATGGTTGGTCTCCTTATGTGTTGGAATACTTATATTGTAGCAAAGCTAGGGCTTCAAACGAAAAACAGCTTGCGTCTGCGTACTATTTGGCCAGGCCACAAAGTAACGATCGAGATTGTAGTAGCCACTGGCAAGCACTAGTAAGGCAATCAGCACTACCCCGAAATTACGAGCAATCGGGTTAACCGGGAACGTCTTAAGCCAGTCATGTAGTAAGACGGCTATGCCAGTTGCCGCTGCAATAAATAGTAGTGGTACGACTAAACTTAAGCTGACAGCCCCTCCAAGCCCGATTAGGACGGCGCCCAAAACCGCGTAACTCGCTAAAATTTGCGTACGGGTAGACCGGAAATGTCTTAAATAAAAGAACGCGCCGACAATCAGAAGCGCCAACGATCCGATATCGAGTAATGGCAATCGGCTGAGCCACAGTGTCGGGTCTAATGGACCCCGGACGAATAACTGGTATGGTACGGCCAAAGTAGCGTGTAAGATCGCCGGTGCGTCAGCTAGTTTTGACGGTAATCCAAGCCATGTCGCGGCATTACTAGATGACCTGAGTAAGTGAATTAGTAAAAGCGGAAGCCACCACAGACTCGCAGCGCCCAGCAATGCTTTATGCCACCACAGCCGCTGCGCTCTCCAAGCTGCCAAAATATTTCGGCGTTCCCAAAACAGCGCCAGTCCGATAAACCAAACCATACCGGGAACATACAACAAACTACCCCACACTAGGACGGCGACGTAAATATAACGCCCTGGCTTCGTCGATTTATGAATCAGGGCCTGCGACAGTAAAAGCAATGGTAGCGCCGCCAGGTAGACGACATCGTAACTAGCGATCCGACTGACTTGCAACACCCAGGTAGTCGTTGCGAATAAAACCCCGGCCAGTAACGCGATCCGATTGCCATGCCATTTCTTTATAAGGCCAATAAAGGCTCCAATAGTAATAAGACCCACGATAACGTTCGCAAGCCGGATGATAGTTTGACCATGGTGGTTAAAACCAAAGAAGATGACCGATCGCACTATCTTGAGTGGCAAATAAAACGGGTCGGCGTAGAGACCGTGCCAACCGAGCGTCATACGGCCGACTAGTTGCTCTCCGGCCGACAGTCCACCTGTTAGCGAACCGAGCCGGTAGAGCATGAGACCGGCTGCGATAATAACGCCAATTTTGATAATGAGTGCTGGCCGCCAATACGACACGAATAATTGGCGGATATTTATTTTTTTCACTGGTGGTATTATAGCGCGGACATCCGAAATGCCAAACTCAGCCCTTGGCTGCTAATCGTAGCGGGCTAGCCTGTAGTTTAGAGTATCGTTTGAGCGTCGTGTAAAGATCGCCTGATGGTCGTCTAGTTATCAAACGGGTCACCGCTGCCGCCCCGATGCGTATCAAGCGACCGGAAACGCTGTTTTTCGTTGTCAAAGTATAGCTCGACGCCACCGGTCGGCCCGTTACGATGCTTCTTGATCAGAATATCAGTAATTTTCTTGCGGTCAGTCTCTGGATTGTAGTATTCTTCTCGGTAAATAAAGGCAACCACATCAGCGTCCTGCTCAATCGAACCGGATTCGCGGAGATCAGCCAGTTGCGGAATTTGTGGCGTGCGGTTCTCAACCGAACGGCTTAGCTGGCTCAGCGCAAGCACCGGTACATTTAGCTCGCGGGCGATGCCTTTGAGGCCACGCGAAATTTCTGAGATTTCCTGCACGCGGTTGCCTTCATTCGCAAATTTACCGCCGCCACTCATCAGTTGTAAGTAATCAACGACAATCAAGCCGAGCGGCTGATTATGTGCCTCGCGGCGGGCTTTAGTGCGCATATCACTGACCGTAATGCCCGGCGTATCATCGATATACATTTTAGCTTCCGATAACGTTCCCATGGCATGGCCGATTTTCTCGAAATCACTGTCAGTTAGGTTACCGGTGCGAAGCGCCCAGGCATCAACGCCGGACTCCATCGATAACAAGCGGTCAACCAGTTGTTCTTTGCTCATTTCCAGGCTGAACATCAATACTGGTTCTTTGGCACTGACTGCCACGTTGTGTGCAAAATTGAGCGCCAGAGCTGTCTTGCCCATCGATGGGCGAGCGGCGAGAATAATCAAATCGGACCGCTGGAACCCGGCCAACATATTATCGAGGTCCTTGTAACCGGTCGGGATGCCCCGCGTTTGTTTCTTGTCCTTATGTAAATCGTCAAGACGCTCAAAACTTTCGGTTAGAATGGTTTCTAAGCTAACCACCGATTGTTTGACATGTTGTTGGCTGACCTGAAATAGCGTCGTTTCAGCTTCTTCGATCAGCTCTTTGAGCTGTTTGGACTCGTCGTAGCCGAGGCTAACAATCTCCTGCGAGGCAGTTATCATTCGGCGACGAAGGGCTTTTTCGGCAACGATCTCGGCGTACTGTTCGACATGCGAGGCAGTCGGCACGAAATTTGTTAGTTCCGTTAAATAGGCTGGTCCACCGATCATATCGAGGTACCCGTCGTTTTTGAGCCGGTCAGATAATGTTAGTACGTCGATTGCATCGCGGCGCTCGTATAGCGCTGAAATTGCTTCATAAATTTTGGCATGCTTAGCATCGTAGAAATCACTCGGTTGAATACTATCAGCGATTTTGACGATCGCATCGGTATCAATCAATATGGCGCCAAGTAGCGACGCTTCGGCCTCGGTGTTCTGAGGTGGTGGGCCCGATAGTACCGGCTTTTTAAGAGGTTCCCGCTTCTTATAATTCATGATATTCACATTGTAGCGTATGTTTTGCGATTAGGTACGTCATATCATTTCTCCGCCGCCGAATATGTTGTTAACTGCGGCGATATCGTCTGGGTTTGCCGGTGTCCCTTTAGCCGTTGGCGCGATAGCAGTTACGGTTTTTGGAATGGCTTCTTTACTGTAAATTGCCTCGATTTGTATCGATTGTCCAGACAAATCCTCGATGATATCGGCAATAATCTTTTTGTTCTTGGCATCGTTAATACGTTTCTGGTGAAAAGCGAATGTAAAAGCTAATTGCAGTTTATTGTCACTAAAAGTCGGTTCCGCCATTCGTACGACGCCGTATAGCGTGTTATATTTTTGCTTAAGCGAGCCAAGAATTTGCGGCCACAATGATTCGTCGACAGTATTTCCGGCCGCCTCAGTGGGCGTTACTGCAACTGATTCCGGCGCTGCGATAGAAATCGGCTGCTCGTCTGATTTGCGCACTTGTGCATCGCTATTTTTTGCTGGCTTGGGCGCCATGGGTACCACTCCCAGTGTGGAGGGCTTTACGGGAACTTCGACATCCGGCTCTGCGGTAACGGTAATTACGGCGGCGGGCGCGGGCGCAGAGTCTGGAATCGGCACTACTACCACCGGCGTAGCCCGCTGTATGGGTGCCGGCCCATCGATCGAAATCGCCCGCAGCAGGGTAATCTCCAAGTAGCGTTCCGGGTCGTACGACGACGGTACATCAATACAGTCGCTCAGTAGGCGCATCACCGTATCAACCGGTAGTTGCAACTTATTTTGAACGACTTGTAAACGTAGTTCACTGCTTATTTGCTTAGCAATGGCCGACGGCTGGTAACCTTGATCATACAAACTTGTTAGCTGATTCACAACATGAGCCACGGTAGCTCCGCTCAGCCCTGCCAGCAGCGCTGTAATAGCGCTTGGCGCCGGTATGCCAAGCAGTTGCTGGGCGTCACTGAGCTCGAGCTTGCCGTCCTTATTGGCTGCTTGGTCGAGTAAGCTGATGCTATCTCTGAAACTGCCCTCGCCGTGTTCGGCTAGCAGTTCGAGCGCCTCGTTACTCACCGTAATTCCCTCGCCTTTGGCGATCACTTTAAGATGTTCGATCACTTTGGACCGCTCGACCGGTCGGAACATAAATCGTTGGGTTCGACTGACGATGGTCGCCGGTAATTTGTGTGAATCAGTAGTGGCTAAAATAAAGACGACGTGGGCTGGCGGCTCCTCCAATGTCTTTAAAAGTGCGTTAAAAGCCTCTTTAGTAAGCATGTGTACTTCATCGATAATGTATACCTTATATTTGGCGCTGGTCGGCGCAACGAAAACTTTTTCTCGTAGTTCACGGATTTCATCGATCCGCCGGTTACTGGCCGCATCGATTTCGATGATATCCATGTGCGCGCTGTCATCGGTATAGGGTAGATTATTGATCTCATGAGCTAATATTCGAGCGACACTGGTTTTACCGGTACCACGCGGCCCGGTAAACAGGTAGGCATGAGAAATTCGACCGGTTTTAAGCGCTTGTTCGAGAGTGCTGGTAATATGCTCCTGACCAATAATTTCGCTCAAGCTTTTTGAGCGGTATTTACGATATAATGCTTGCCCCATAGTCTTCCTAGTATAGCGATAACTGCGGTCTAAAGATATTGTGAATAACGTTAATCGTTTGGGTTGATGGTGTCCGCAGCAATAGGTGCGATTTCAGCACGAAATGCTTGCTGCGCATAATCGTTGAACGCAGTAGTACTCTCCACTGCCATTACTCCAAATGCGATGTGGCCAAGATAGTATAAGCTTTGTGCGGTATTGGGGTGGCCTGCTTCGGCAGCCATTGCACTGCTTGCATATAAACTCAGTGCCAGCCACTGCTCGAAGGTCGCTCGTTTTCCAGCCAGACTAGGATGTAGTTCGCGGTCTCGTTGTTTAGCTAAGGCTGAGATACTTGCAAAAGCTACGTCACGCACAGCTAGAGTCGCTGCAGCCGACCTAGGGAGTTCGCCGGTACTAGCTAGTACCGGTAGCGCCAGAAGCATAGCGACTTTGTCGGTTGCGGCATCAAGTCCCTCGCCAATTGGGCTTTTGGTGCCGGTACGGTGCGCAACGGCACCGTCAACCAGATCAGCAATACGGCCAGCTGCTATTTTCGCGAAGCCTGATTTCTTATCACCGTTTCGCATATCGCGCAGTCCTGATAAGACGAGACCAAACCCGCCGATTGTGACTGCATTGCCCGGCGTTATGACACCGCTGGTTTTAGCTGCAATTCGCTGCCAACAATTTCGCTCAACTTCAGAAACACCAGCCCATTCGGATTGTTTGCTAGCGCGGTGTAAGTTCATGCAACAGTTATAGCATTAAACAAATATATAACCATGAGAACAATAAGCTCTAATGAAGTTTTAATGCGAATTAAAATAGGTTAGAGAGCAGCTTCGAGTGCAGCCCATTCGGCGGCAGAATCATCTTCGGGCACGTTGACGCTGACTTGATCGCCCGGCTTTGCTTTGAAGTAGGTGACACTAGCGAGTAGAACACGGAAATTGCGACCGTTGACATCGACAAAGTAGTGACCGTTTTCAAGTTTAAGAGCACCGACGACTTGTTTGCGTGGAATCGGGCCGATTTGTTTATAAAGAAAAGCTCCATCGTCGGCGATGGTTAACTTGAGGATATCACCCTGTACGAGCTTTGACTTACTGGCATAATTGGCTGGAACTGGATAGGTCTTGGAGTCCGATCCTACCATATTCTGGCCGTCGAAAACACCCTCGATTACTTTACCGAGTGTATCTTCGCGGGAGACAGGAGCAATCAATTCATCGTCACCGACAAGACTAATTAGTAGTTCTGTGGCGGCAGCTAAATTAGTTTCAGCTTCCTGAATGAGTGCTCGTAACCTTTTGATTTGTTTTTCTGGTACATCTGCCATAGTAAGGTCTCTCGTATAAGTGTTTGTATGTCCTATACTCCACATAAAATAGCACGAAACGTACGGCCTGTCAAAATTAAATTGTTAAGTAACTTAATAGTTACGGTAACGGCTAATCTTGAGCTGTCACTTCGGTGATGGTTGACGTGGAGCCATGAGAGCTGTCGCTTGGACAGCTCTCATTCAAATATCGGTAATTCTCGGTTGTTTAAGCGAGTTCTACAGTTGCGCCAGCACCCTCGAGGGTCTTCTTGGCAGCTTCGGCATCATCAGTCTTAGCGCCTTCAAGCACTTTGCTTGGAACGTTATCGACGAGAGCCTTTGATTCACCAAGACCAAGACCAGTAATGTCCTTAACGGCCTTAATAACAGCAACTTTTTGAGCGCCGGCGTCTTTCAGGATAACGTCGTATTCGCTCTTAGCGTCCTCTGCAGGTGCAGCGTCGCCAGCAGGTCCAGCAACGGCAACAGCTGCAGCTGCTGGCTCAATGCCGTATTCATCTTTTAAGATAGTTTTTAATTCGTTGACTTCTAGAACGGTTAAACCGGTCAATTGTTCAGCAATTTTCTTTAAATCTGCCATGGGATTGATCTCCTAAAATTATTATTATTCGCCTATGGAATAGGACTTAAGCTGCTTTAGCATCTGCAACACCATCGAGGAGGGCGTGCAAATTACCTGATAATGCATTGGTAATATCGTGAACTGGTGACAGTAACATAGCAATTGTTTCAGCGATAAGCTGATTTTTGCTAGGCAGGCCGGCCAGAGCTTTGATATTTGCAGCATCTACAAAAAGGCCTTCGGCAGAGATACCTCCGATGAACTGAATCGTTGGATTTTTCTTTGCGAAATTGTTGAGGTCAGTTGCTGCGGCAACTTCGTCATTGCTGTTAAAAGCGTAGAGAAGCATACCTTGGAGCGTACTAACGTCAGCGCCTTTGAGTGTGTCGTTTTGCTGGATGGCCTTGATGACTAACCGGTTCTTGACGACTTTAACTTTGGTTCCGTTCTGCTTAGCATCCTTACGAAGTGTCTGCAAAGCTTTCACGGTCGTACCTTGGAACTGAGCGATAACTGTCATTTTGGAAGTACTGAATAACTCAGCAACTTCGGCAACAACGCTATCTTTTTCGGATTTTTTTAATGCCATGTAGGTCTCCTACTTAATGTGGCTTATGAACGCATTGCTGCATCCGGCGCTACCTTCGACCGTAGTAGCGCCCAATTAACCGTTGCCAAACAAATACGCCTTGGAATCAGTATGAAATTGACCAAAAGACGTGCAAACGCTCCATACGGAGTTTGTTTGTACCTCGGCGACTGATTAAGGATTATTAGCAAATATTCTAACATTCCTGTCGCTGTCTCTGGCAACTTATGACTATATTACCCTGTTAAGGCCTTGAAATCAAGTGTCCCAAGGGCCATTAGTCACATAATCCACTATTGCAGCGTCAACACTCGGTGCTCCTTTTATCAAAAGCTTGGCAGCGGCAGTTATAATATGTCCCAGCTCGCTTGATCCGACATAGGCCGTTAGATGCTCATTGCCGCTAAATGCCACTGCGTCTTGCGCCTGTTCCAAACTTATCGGCACGAGGACTTCGACAGCTAATGCATCGCGCGACTCTCCTGTTGTGCGCTCAACGTACGACCTGCAGCCGTAGAACTCCTTTTGATTCTTGTATTCTCTCATTGCGCCCTAGGCTACGCCAATAGCCATCACGTTGTCAAACATATTTTAGCGATTTGTCTACTACGAAGTAGGGTAGTCCGCTATGGCACATTATTGTTCTTCAGAACTCACCTAGAACTTAGTAGTGCCTACACAAATGGTTAATTAAATAGTTTTGCAATTTACATCGATTTAGTGTAACGTTTAGCATGTGAGTATAAACACTTTTAACTGGTCACAAATTTCTTGCAAGCTTATGCTTCGCATTTTCTATGCTTAACTGGAATTCGGCCCACCACAAAATTGTAAATAACAAAAACCGAATTCCAACAAGGGATTCGTTTTTTTTGAGAGAAAGATTATGACAACAACAGAACATACTAAATTCGTGCCAACCGTAACCTCTGAGCGCTTCGGTGAGATAGCTATGATCACATACTATAAGTTAGTTGAACTATCTAAGGCAGCCCTAACAGTTGTTGATTTTAGATTTTGTTCAGACACACGAATTGATGAGATGATCTTGTTAAGAAATATTGGTGCAGCCGAACAAATAGAGGCGGGTACTGGGCATTTACTATTTAGTGTTTTGGCTGATGATAATCTTGAAATAGAGCAAGATTTAAGAATTGTCCGTAAATCAACTGACGTCAATGGTAACGTGTGCAATGACTATAAAGCGTTCACTGAGGAGAGTTTCAGGACAAATGAAGTAGCTACTACTATTGCTCAATGGTTCGGCGTCGCCAAGAAAGCTGGAGTAAAACACTACGGAAGTATTCGGTAGTAAAGCTATTGTCCGGTAAAGAGCGTCCTATTTCAGACGCTCTTTACAAGGCTTTAAATTAGCCAAGCTGCTGTAATTTGAACTGCGTGTAGCGTTCGGCGGCAAGTCGAGTTAACTCCTCGTCTTCGCCGGTATTAACGAATTTCATTGCTTCGGCCATCATTGGGTGAGCTTCGGCAAGTTTCTGGTGCATTTGCATGATTAGTTTGCGGTAGCCGGGATGGCCTTGAGGGCTCGTCCGGATCTCATGCAAATGGAATGCTTCGCGGGCGTTGTAGGTTATTTTCCAACGCATACGGTGGCCGAGAAGCGTGGCATATTGCGCCTCTAAACCATACCCAGATTGCTGGAGCAAGCTATGAAGCTTGAGGCTAATTTGAAAACACTCTTCAAATGTATCAGCCAGTCCGGCATCTTCAACTAGCTTCGGAATTTCGTAGCCATAGCGGGGTGTTAATTGCTGCCATGCTAGATCGTCAACCATTCGGTGGCGCTGTAAGTCTCTGAAGATAGCGTAATCACAAACAAGGTCCCAGCTGTAATGAGCTTTTTCGATTGCTCGGCCCGGCCGATGTCGACGATTAAGCCGATCTCCCATGTAAGCATCAAATACTTCTAATTTTTGTTCGTAGGTCCATGTGCCAACGGCTGCTTGTATGGCTGTCAGTGACAGGTTACTGTGTTCATACAGCATGTCTGGCACAAGCGATAGCTCATTCCGTGGCCAAAAATCTGTTAGTGTAACATCCTCGATACTATCAACGGCATGGTTAGTTGGTAAGTGCTTGTTAGCTAACTGGGCGACTTGAGCTGTTGTTTCGGCGCGGTAAGCAATAGTAGCACCACCACGTTCCGGTTTGTCGGCTCGTTCGAAGAAAGCGGGTGCAACTTTACGGGCTTCGGCCAAGATTGATTTGCCTGTCACTGATGCTTCGAGTAATTCATCGCCAAGCAGATGCATTATGAGGCTCTCTAGAGCTTGACCAGAGGCAAAGATGCCAACGGTCGATTTTGTGGCAACTGGTAGCACTGGCCGGATAGCATCACAAGCTTGGGCTCGAGTGGCGCCCTGCCATGCGACATCCCGCTCTACTTCTGGGGTGGCTGACTTGTTACGTACGTAGCTAGTTAGTTCGCGTACCATTGTCGAATAACGATCAAATATCTGATCCATAGCGTTGATGTACTTTGCTTTGACATCGTCGTTCAATTGCTTGGGCACAAAGTAACGATACTTACCGCTGTCGTCCTTCTGATCAAAATAAATGTAGCGAGTCGATTGCTCGAGGTACGAACCGAGCCGACCCCATTCTAATTTTTTAGTAAGTAGATTGCTAGCGCCTTCGACAACCATATGAATGCCTGCCAATTGTTGAACTGAATCATCGCCGTATGCGCTAATGACGCGTTGTAAGAGCTTCTCATCTTTGCCTGCTTGGCCAGCAAATTCATCCAAGATAGTGATACGCATATCATCACTGCGGCGGCTTAGTCTTGCCATAGCAGCAGCAATGGTTACGGGCGTTAGTTTGTCAGTAAAGGCGTAGACGTTACCTTCGACATTTGTGACGGCTGTTTTAAGATAGGCTTTTCCAGCAGTTGTAATAGTAAAGCGACCATCCTCACCTTTTTCGGCAAGTTTTTGGTGGGTAGCTGACTGCGCTACGCTCTGTTGAGCTAAAGTTTGTAACTGATTAGGGCTAGAAACAACGGCTGGAGTTGCCGATAATTTTACGGGCGGTTCATGGGTTGGTGCAACTGGTGGTAACGACTGACCAGAAGTAGGTTCGCGAGCAGCTAGCGTTTGGCTTACTAATTTCCAAACTTCTTCGGTAACTTCCTGGGCTGGCTTGGTTGCAAAGATGACGGGAAGGTTGCGGTTATGGGCCTCCCATAAGTAGCCAGCCCGGACTCGCTCTAAAAATTTTTCATCAAGATCATCAAACCGTTCGCCGGCGTAACGTCCAGCAACACGTTCTTTCAGAATTGCAGCTGGCGCATCGAGCACAATGCAGAGATCTGGCTCCATATCGCCGACTGCAAATTTGATTATCGTATTGATTGTTGCGTAATCCGGTACATCGCCACGGCCGTAATATTGAATAGCGAGGGTTGTCAGATAGTTTCTATCTACCAGGCAGATAACGCCTTGATCGATACTTTGCTTGATGACCTGCAATGATTGGGCTCGTGCGGCATTGTATAGTAGCACCTCAGTACGTGTGTTCATGGGATAGCGTGGATCTTGGGTAAGCTGACGTATCGCACGGGCGGTCAGATCGCTCTGGCTATCCGGTTCCCGTAGTGTACGAACCGGGAACCCGGCGGCTTGTAAACGCCTCGCAAGCTCAAGTAGCTGAGTCGTTTTACCAACACCCTCAGGACCCTCGATTACGATGTATTTGCCACTCATGGTGTAATGCCTAATGTAGTTTCGACGAGGTTCTGAATTTTGAATTGCAATACATCTCGGGCGTCGACGATAATCGAGTGAATGTTAGGGTCAGTAGCATACACTCCGTAGCGTGCGTCTATGGTTGCAAAACCTGTTGAGCTGTACCGTGTACTGAGCGCTGATCGATTGGGAGCTTGAGCGAGCAGCAATACTAACAAATCCGGTTGCACAAATTGACCATAGGTTGCCATAGTATCAGCCTGACGCCGTTTAAGAGCACTGACGCTAAGTGGGTTTTCAACGGCGATACTGAGCCAACTGCGGGTCATAATAACATTTTCGCCTAATTCGAGGCTTGGCGAAACGATCGTTTCCATGCGATGAGCCAAGCGAGCCGCTCTCAGAAGGTGTTTTGACAGTGTTGCTTCTTCAGTTACACCTTTTAATAAGTCGAGTGATTTGGCGTCAAAATCACTACCACGAAGGTTACCCTCGTACATTGCTGTAATGCCTAATTTTTTCCGTAAATGATTTCGCAATAGTTCTGCTTGGTCCTGTTTACCAGTTTCCGGTGCTCCTTCTATGACGATCAATTTCCCCCTACTCATATGGCAGCCCCTCTATTTTTACGGGCATCATGCGGACGTCTTTGTAGGCTTTTGGCAGCATCATATCTGGCGACCAGGTTTTGATAATTGTTTCCAAGTCGGTTCCCTGCTGGTACTTACCACTGAAGTTGCCGTCCCGGCCAGCACCATAATTACCGTCGACTTCGCCGGTTTGGTGGAAAATAATTTGAGCAAAGCGTTCACCAACAGGCAATAACACCGTTTCGCGTTCGTTTAGATTGTAAACTTCTAACGTTAAGCGGTTGATATAACCGGGGTCAATCCAGCCTGCGTCAAAGCAAACTGCCACGCCGTTACGGCCCCAGCTGGAGCGACTTCGAACTTCGCAGGCTCCAGGCGGCTTGATACCAAAGAATTCATGGGTATGGGCTAGAATTCGTTCGCCTGGCTTCAGGCTGATAACAGGATGGTCGAGTGGTATATTTGCAACCGGCTTAAAACCGTTCAATTTAGCCCATTCGCCGTGTGGCATGGCTTTGTAAGGGCCATCGAAATAGCGCTCAACGTCTTCTTTATCGAACGGGTTATAAATAGTTCGATCATGCATCTTCTCGGTCCGGTAGTAATAGTAACCAAGGGTCACATCTAAACTAGCATGGCTGACATGCTTTGGTTCGAACGGATGACAAACAATATGACCATCGCCCACCGCTTGACGAATTTGTGTATTGCTAAAAACAGCCACGTTAAACCTCCACGTTTCGTCTTATTGTAGAGTTCACTGAGAATTACCGCAAGTAGAATAATAATGTGATTTTTACGCAAATACGTGTCAAAGAGGCTTATGCTTACGTCTTTAGCACCGGTTTAGAAAATTTGTAACAAAAAAGCCGCGCTCAGTGCGCGGCTTTTTGAAAAATGTCGAGGATTAGTTGACGCTTGAGAGATCAACCGTAACTGATGGCCCCATCGACGTTGCTAAGTGGACTACTTTAAAATAGCTACCCTTAACACTTGCTGGCTTATTGTTTTTGATGCTTTGGAGCACGGCTTGAACATTCTCCATGAGCTGTGCTTCGGTAAAGCTGACTTTGCCCACTGCAAGGTGTACAATACCGGTGCTGTCGACACGATATTCAACTCGTCCAGCCTTGGCCTCTTTGACGGCTTTGGCAACATCGGTCGTAACCGTACCACTTTTAGGGTTAGGCATCAGGCCGCGTGGCCCTAGCATACGAGCGTACTTACCGAGTTTTGCCATCAGAGTTGGCACGGCAATCAGGATATCAAAGTTCATTTGATTCTTATCGAGTTGTGCCAGTAGTTCTTCGTTTCCTGCGAAGTCAGCGCCCGCTTTTGTGGCAGCGGCAGCATCGTCTGTTAAGACGGCGACACGGATAGACTTACCGGTACCAGCCGGAAGAACTAAATTATCGCGGATATTCTGGTCAGCGTGGCGGGGGTCAACGTTAAGATTGACGTGTAATTCGACGCTAGCATCAAACTTTACGTGGCTGGTCTTCTGCGCAATCGCTATAGCCTCTTTAAGTTCATAAATTTTACCAACTTCAACAGCTTCGGCATTCTTGCGGAAGTTTTTACCGCGTCGAGCTAATCGCGAGCGGGTTGGATTACTATGTTGCTTCGGCTTCTCGGCATCATCATCAGACTCTTTGCGCTCTTCTTTTGCGACTTTCTCTTCGACTGCCTCAATTGCCTTCGCACTTCGCTTCCCGGCTTTAGCAAGCTTCTTTTCTTTTGGCGCTTCTGTGATCACCGGTTTAGTTTCAGCATCTATTGTCTCAACGATTACTTCGCTGGCGATGACTGCGATATCTTGATCATCGGCGATGGCTGCTTTAACTTTGGTAGTTTTGGCTTTTGCGGTGGTTTTCTTCTTGGCTTCTGCCATGGCGTTCTCCTTCGTGGTGCTAACGAGCAATGCTCTCCCACAAATTAATTACTAGTGATCAATATAAAATTTAAGCTTCGACTTCTACGCCCATACTGCGTGCAGTACCAGCAACCATTTTTTTGACGGCTTCGATGTCATCGGCGTTCATGTCATGAGCCTTATCTTCGGCGATTTTTGTCAGCTGTACTTGTGTCAGCTTGTTAGCGATTTTTTCGCTGTTTGGTTTACCGGATCCTTTTTGGATACCGAGTTCGGCTCGTATACGGTCGTCAGTGGGCATGCCGACAATACGAAATGTCATCGAACGGTCATCGTAAACGGTAATGTGCGCGGTGATAATTGCACCCTGTAAATCTTTAGTCATATCATTAAATGGATTGATGAAATCCATCATGTTAACGCCGTACTGGCCAAGGGTACTACCAACTGGAGGAGCTGCAGTAGCGCGACCGGCCGGTATTTTCATTTTCAAATTTGCTTTTACGGCTTTTGCCATGACTGTATCTCCTTTATTTCGAATGACATGTCTTTGAAGGTTGACTACTCATTCTCCTACCCGTTGAATAAACAGTAGTGTGTAACTATCATTATTATAGCTTATTTGGTGTGATTGTTCAACAATTGACTATGCTGGCTGCCGGATATGTGTCAGTCGACGATTGAATCTAAACTAACTAGTCAACGCTGTCAAAATAACCAACCGGTGGCACACTATTGAGCATATCTGCTGCAGCATTGTCTGACAGGTTCAGTTGATATTGTTGTGCTGAAATTATTGATTGAACGTCGTCAAATACGTCTGTTTCGCATTTTGTGAACGCTAATGCACCTAGAGCACAGCTAGCCGCAGCCGCCATTAGCCATGTCGCATTAGGATTCTCGCTTAGTAGCGCCGAGCCGGCGAAAGCGCATCCAGCACCACCAAGTGCAAAGGTGCTAATAAGCTTAAACTTAGATAAGCGAAGTTCATGATCAAGATTGTTGGCGCTAATTATGTGCGCTTCTTGGCTATCGACGGTTGGCTGAGGAACGGCAGGTATATTACCTCTAGTAGAATCGAGGTTGTGCATTGACTAACTAAACCCGCTTGACTTGTAAGCTATCAAGCTCTACTGGCGTCTCGCGGCCGAACATGTTGACTAGAACTTTAAGTTTACCTTTTTGGGCATCGATTTCATTGATTGAGCCGTCAAAGCCCTTGAAAGGACCATCGGTTATGTTGACGACATCACCAATATTGAAGTCGATCTTGTGCTTTGGCTGCTCAAGTCCCATACGCTTCTGAATTTTTTCAATTTCTTCGGGCTCTAATGGCGTTGGATCAGTGCCACTACCGACGAAACCGGTGACACTTGGCGTGTTACGAACGATGTACCAAGCATCTTCGGAGAGCTTCATCTCAACTAGCACATAACCTTGGAAAATGCGCTTTTCGACGACACGGCGTTTGCCATTTTTGATCTCGATCATCTTTTCTTTTGGAACTAAAACCTGAAAGATTTTATCGCCCATGTCTAAGCTTTCGGATCGCTGTCGAATGCTTTCGGCGACTGTTTCTTCGTAACCACTATAGGTGTGCACTGCGTACCATTGTCGTGTTGTGTCGTAACGTTTTACATTATTCATTATTTTATCAATACCTGTTTAAATAATTTATCTAATCCCAAATCTACTACAAATACAAATAGACCAAATGTTACCGCGAATACTAAAACCGCGAAAGTGAGGTCTCGGCTCTCACGCTTACCGGGCCACTCAACTTGACGAAGCTCGTTGATGCTACCTCGGATATAACCTGGGAAAAGTATTCTTCCGAGCAACCTCATAGGCTTCGTCCTACCAACCCGGCGCAGAATCCGGCCGACCGGGCGGAAGATCGGTGCGAGAACTTTGGTGAATGCACCACGCACTTTTGAGCGCTTACGTGGTCGATCGCCATCTTTAGCAGCTTTGAGGGCGCGCTCACGGAAGGTTTCCGGGTTACGTACTAAACGCTTGGCCGTTGATTTCTTTTGCTCAGGACTAGTCTCTGCCACTGTTTTATTCCGCCTGTATTACTGATTTGTCTACTAAAAAAGCCTACAATGATTTGTAGGCGATTACGTCAATACTATCAGACTGTTCTCTCTCGGTCAATTACTTCGTTTCTGCGAAGTTCGGAATAGTAACGGTGAACGTTGATCCCTCATTAAGTCTACTGGTTACCGAAACTTGCGCATGAATTAGCCGGACAAGTTTCATTGTAACGTACAAACCAAGTCCGGTGCCGGTGTTTTGGCGGGTTCGGTAATCTTCAGAGCGGAAGAACTTGTCGAATACTCTGTCTTGGTCACTTTTGCTGATGCCAATTCCAGTATCACGTATCATAAACGAGACACCGTTGCTGGCCAGGCTTGCAATAATGGTAACTGAGCCGGTTTCAGTGTACTTAATAGAATTCGTAATGAAGTTTTGTAGCACTTCTCGGACGTATAATTTGCTAGAGCTTAAAATGTTCAGCGAAGGATCAACATTAATTTTGAGCTCTAAGCCTTTCTTGGTTGCACTCGGCGTGTAGTTCTTTTCTAGTTCAGAAACCAATTCATGCACGTTTATCGGTTCGGGATCAACAACTAATACGCCACGTTCGGCTCGGCTGAGCGTTGCTAGATCATTAATCATGTCAGCCAGAAACAGAACCTGATTATGGGCCTCTTTGAGGGCACCTCGTACTGCTTCCATGTCACCAGTTTTTTCTAAGATGAATTGGGCGTTTCCAATGTTACCTTCGCTAATTGCGATTGGCGTGCGTAATTCGTGGCTGACGACACTGATGAATTCGTCGCGTTCATCTTCTAACGATTTCTCACGCGTAATGTCGCGTAGCAGTATGGTATAACCGTTTTTATTATCTTTACCGTAGCCCAAATAAATCGGTGCAACGCCCAAAAATAAATTCGCTGCACTACCATCAGTATACCTAATACGTAGCTCGCGGTTGACAGTTGGCGCGGTTATCGCGTGCAACAAGTCGATCAACTTAACTGGTTTTGATTCAGCATCAATCGGCTCCAGTAACGACGTAATTTTATGACCTTTGATGTCAGTGTTAAGATCGAGCACATCAAGGGCTGCCGCATTATAAGTTGTGACTCGTAGTAATTTATCGACGGCGATAACACCGTCAGAAATATTGTTGATAAGCGAATCAACTTGCCGCTGATGCGTCAGAGCTTTTGCTGAGCTGGCCTCGCTGGCGTCAATTTTATTTCGGGCAATATGTAAAAACTGAACCATGTAGTACGTAACAATCAGAATGACAACAAGCGTTACAAAAGCCGTACTATTGGCCGTTATATCACCGGAGTTTCCAGTTTGAGCGTAGCGAACTAATAACAAGCTAATAACACTAAATAAGCCAACCAGCATAGGTTTCAGCCCGAATTGGAAACAGGTAAACATTGCCAGCAGTACGATAAATAGTGCGTAGGGCGATGGTACAGGCAGCAAGTATCCCAGTGCTACAAACGACAAGATGTATTCTACTATCAATTCGCCAGCTACCCAGTTGACGCTCGGGTTTTTGATGAGCGCTTTAGCCAGAAGTGCTACGGCAGTAAGCACCAAGCTAACGACGACAGCAGCTGTGGAAGTGTTACGAAAGTAATCAGTAAACAATAGTTGGCCTAGAATACATAATGCTGCCGCTGCGAGTGGTAAAAACGCACCAGTTTTGTAGCCAGCTTCACCTAATACATTTTTGAATGTTTGTTTGTTTTGATTTGTTTCCATATTGGACTTCATTATATATTCTTAGCCACCGTTTACAACCGGCTTATGGCTACGTAAGTTTCGCCGAATTTCCTTATAATTTGGTTCGCAGCTAGCAACACGGGTCCAGAACTCAGTGCTGTGATTGAGATGTTCAGTGTGCGATAACTCATGGATTATCACATAATCGATGGTTTTCCAAGATAGCTCCATCAGAAACAAATTGAAAACAATGTTTTTATGTTGGTCGCAGCTGCCCCAGCGGCTTTTCATTTGCTTTATAGCCACCTTATTGTATTCAAAGTCGAATTTATCAGCCAGTTGCTGCAACCGATCGGGCAAATGCTGTTTGGCTTGCTTACGAAGGGCTCGTATGCAGGCGGCGTTGGCCTCAGCCTGAATCAGCGGATCAGTGACCAGTAATTCGCTCGGATACAGTACTACGACTTCACCACCAGCTAGCCGACCTCGAGGAGCTTTGAGTCGTGGTTGCGGTGAGTAATGCAACGTATGGTCTTTGCCAATTGCTAAAGCCTCCGCTAGGTGCTGTTTAGGTTTTGTTTGCAATTGTATCCAGCCTGCACGCGTCTCCGCAAAATCAACAGCCATTTTGTATGGCGTCCAGATTGGGACACTTATTTTCGCTTCACCAGCACTCGAGATAGTTAGTCGTAAGTTGCGACTAGCCCGGCGTTTGGTCACCAGCACCGTTGTACCATTACTTAGAACAAATGATTTGCTCGGCATTTAGCGAATAGTGATGTTACGACGCGTCATATCAACTCGGCCATTCGGGTTGTTTGGAACCAGATTGACCATACCCGGTTTGACAGTATGACTGTTGGCATCATCAACACTGAGCACACCGAGTTCACGGAGTTTCCCAACAACCGCACTTTGCTGCGTCGTGTATAAGTGCTTACCACTAATGACAGCGTAGTCTTCGGCAAGTCCGGGGTTTTGCATATAGCCGAGGATTTTTTCGAAGGTCAATCGATCCCACTGAGCGGCGTATTTATCATCGGCTCGACGGCGATCACGCTTGAGACTACGACTGAACGCGCTCTCAGAATCAATTTGCAACCAGACGAGTAAAGGCTGAGCATGGTTTTTTCGAGCGAGTGCGCGCAGTAGCTGGCGCTGCGAGGCACGCAAAGAGTTGGTATCGTAGACAACACTGACACCGGCGCTCAAGAATTCTTCCGTCATGTACTCCATTATTTGAGCGACGACGTCGTTCTCTTGCTTGTCGTGGCGCGGTGATTCAAATAATTCGCTGCGGATACGATCGCCTTGCACATGTGCCGCCTGGATTGTGTCGCACAGCTGACGAGCAAAGTAAGTCTTGCCGGAACCCGGGTAGCCGTACAGTAAGATTATGAAAGGTTTGTTTGGGAGTATTTTTGCCATAAGTATCTATTAGGTATAACAGATATCGGCTAACTTTAAAAGTTTATAAGTCTAAAATAACTTCTTAGCGGTCACGCTTAAACGTGCGTAATTGTGCAACTTGTCGATGCCAATTAGCTTCGTTGTCGTCGGGTAGCCTCTTAAAGCCTAAGCGCTGAGCCGGTTTGTCATAAGCCGTGCACGCTTGTTCTACTGTCAGATGCGGCTTAAATTCATTTGGTAGTGCGGTTGTCCAATAATTATTTTTGCCGGCCTGAATTGCAATCGACGCTAAATCCAGCCCGTCGGCCACACGCTGCGTGACGTCTACCATAAACTTTCGCCAGTCGAGTGTCATGAGTCCCCGAGCCGACGTTTTACTAATGAATCGATCTGCTCTCGGTTTGCTTGGGTCGAGTCGTTTACCACGAATCCCCTGCAACTGTCGAATAATGAGCTCGCTCGCGCTGTTGTAATCCAGCCCAACGATGGCATTCGGTAATCCTTTATGCTCCAAAATAAATCCAACCGTAGTATCAAGCCAGACATCGTAGAGAATATCTTTTTTATCAGCGGCATAGACTTTTGTAACACCGCCACCAATCGTATCCTGACTTTGGTTGTCTATGCATACCGCCTGTAAACTATAATTGTTAGCTCGCTGCTCACTCAGCTCAATTCCTGGCAGTGTCGAGCTTTGCATAAGCTTCGGTAATAGAATTGTGTCGAGCGATTCTTGCAGCAATCGCCTGAGAAAATAAAGATCAACGATGCTTTTGGCTGACTCTTTTTGTTCCGGCTTTGCTTGTTGCAATTTCTAAATTCGAGCAACATCTAGCGCATGTAGATCGTAGCCAAATTCGTCTTCCAGTAGATCTAAAATTGGGTGATATCTCTGCTCTGGTTCGGTTAAAACTGCCCATAGTCCAGCGCCGGTGCCGTAAGATTTTACCAAGACTGTCGGCTGTAATGCCAATAGACCCACACGTAGCTGATTTGCAGTCGCCCGGTCAGATAGCGATAATTCGTCCAGGTATTCAAGTGGCCGTTCAATAAATGCAGTATTAGCATGGAGCAATGAAAGCGGAAAATGTGGATCTTGTTCAAACATATTTATACTAATATTATAATAGTAAAGCTATTAGCGTGGCCGCTCAAGTGACAACACCATCGTTTTCCCGTATCATAAGGCTGTTATCACGCACAAAGGGGTGTAGCTCAGTTGGTAGAGCACTGGTCTCCAAAACCAGGTGTCGCAGGTTCAAGTCCTGTCTCCCCTGCCAATCAGAGTTTCCGTAAATAAGAGCCATCAGATCGTATGGCTCTTATTAATTTCTACCAAACTAAGTTGTCTTCATGGTTCAAGGTCGATATTACTAAGTTCAACTAGGAAAAATGCATTCGTTACGAGGTCGATAAAACCAGCTTATATTGATGAATCGTTTTCATGGTACTAATTGCAGACTATTTTAACGTATAAAATCCCTCATACCAGGTCTGTTTGTCTTCAATCATTTTGATGATGTCAGCGCAACTCGGCAGAGTATTATTGACAGTACCAACGTTCGCCCAGAAATTATGACCAGTGCTGTCACTGTCTATTTCGATGTCTTGATCAGTCTGCCCAAAAAGGATAATTGTATGAGAATAGCTCTGGAGCTCGTCGCCTAAATACTGCGCAATGAGCGCTGATCCCGCGACAGTCAGATCTACATTGTTTATACCGGTTTTATCCTGCAGTCGTTTGGCTGCTGTCTCAGCAATATCAATACCAACTTCTGGCTCTCCATGAATAAAACCGGTGTAGCCAATTAGCGGCTGTACAGCGCGGCGGCGCAACAAATATTCAGACCCTCGCTGTAATACAATTAGAAAAATGCTGTGAGCGCTCAGCGCTGAATCTTCGTAGCGGTGAACGATGTAGTCGCGGCCAGCGTGCGTTAGCGAATAATCACCGTCATCATTTTTTTGAACCAGACTATCGGTGATTAGGCCTTTTAGATGATAATTAAAAACGTTACCACCCAAATCAGGCGGCTTGAGTTCTCCGTAGCGCATGTGTTCAGCGGTAGCCAGCTTATCTAACACCGATCGCCGGATGTGATGAATCATTTCGCTATGATAGCAAAGGTAAAATATTTCGACTAGCCGAAGATTCGGCTCATGAACTATAGTTCGGGCACAACTTAGGAGCAAATAATGGAACGACCACAAGTAGAATATCAGCCGAAGCAAAGAAATATAACCGGCGAGGTTATGTATCTGGACATGATGCGTCGATTTAATCAAGCACCTAAACCATTTTTGGAATTAAGTGACATGGCAATTCAGTTGTACGAATCTGAGGCTGATATGTTTACAGACGGAAAGCGGCCTGACATTATGGACGATTACGAACATTACGATAATAAACCTTCGAAAGTTGCGGCCAGTTGTATTGCACTAGCCAATACGCTTTTAGCGCTCAAAGAAACCGACAGCCCGCTGTCGTTTATAGATATTGAAGTTGCGACCCAGCCTGAAGTAGTTTTGTTAAAACTTGGGAGCATCGCCGCTGGAAGTCTGCTTGCACGCGACGACGAACAACTAGCAATTACTTCCAACGGTGACTATTACCCAGTCCTTGATTTACGCAAACGAAGCGCTAAGCTTGTTGGTGTCAGCCTGCGAGCATGGGGCTGGGATGATCAAAAATACATATTTACTAATAAAGACGGCGAAGAGTACCTCTATCCAGATGACGTTCTTTTCTACCCATCTGACGAAAAAAATTCTACGAGACAACTTGAACTGTCATTTAGCTACCAAGATACGAAATCGGGTGGATTTTCTGAATCGGTCAGTCTCTTTCTCACGTCCAGCGGATCGACGACCATGAGTAGTCAAATCTTTGCTAATGCTTACGCAGAGACTGGTTACGAAGGGCACAACGGATCTTCGCTCGATGATCTAGTCGATGATGATAGTGCTGCATTCGGTGACCTAATAGCTGAAATCGTCGGCGATACACCGATTAGCATCGCCATGAGAACTCGCAATCAACTGCAGGGGCTGACCGATGCGGCATCAACACCTCACGCACGGCAAGCAATACATGATTTGATCGCTGCGACATGGCCGACCCAAGCAAATTATTTGCTAAACCGACCATTAAAAGGAACAGGAATGTCGATTGCCGAGCTGCTTGTCTGCAAATCATCTGCCGATGCGGCAGCTGCTACTGTTCAGCTAATTATCGAAGAGTGGAAAATGATGCGTTAAGCTTAAAAAGCCAACGAAAATCAGAAAAAAATCTTAATTATAATTTTTGTGAGACGCAAGAACATAATGGTATAGTCAAGCACTTGATTCTCGAAAATTTAACCAACATACACTGATGTTAAATTCAACTCTCTACTACTAGTTTCAATTGTAAATTGGGAAAACAATCACTGACGTTATCGAGCAAGCCATTTAATTGATTTATATCTATCTGGATGTCTTGATCAAAAGTTCTATTTTGGGACCATCTCCCCTGCCAAAAATTGGATCAGCTAAAGATTGATCCTATTTTCTCGTTTGGACTGAAAGCTACGTTCTGTTACTGATATTTGTATAGCAAAGCTCGCAGTCATAGGACGGCACAAAAATGACGCGCAGCAATTAATTCTATGCTAGTCGTACCTTTCAAGAGCGTGGAATGCTAATCCTGTCTCATTTGCCGTGTAAAAAATTAAGCTGTTACGCTGTATTTGGCTTTTGAACTCATTACGTGCAAATCTATCATATATTTTCAAGCTATTCATTGACTCGTTTTTTGTGTATAGTCGTGGTAATATGATCAACCATAAGCGCTACATAAAAATCTGTTATGTTATTGGCTTTCTATTTTTCGGGTTTTGGCTGATGCCGGGTGATTCGTACGCTGTGGCTTCGACTAAACCTGCGACCTCTACGGATTTGAGTACAACAAACCTTTGGCGCACCGGTGTGGATGCGCTTAATAATAAAATCTTTTATGCGGGCGGCAGTGCTGATCAACACTACAATTTATCTGATGTAACCAACGATGGTGGGTACAAACCTTGTCAGCCAGGTGCTGGATCACAGTTATCGCCCTATTTTCCCGCATCAGCAATTATTGTCCAAGAATATAATAATGATGCTGGTACCTCGCGGTCAAACTCAAGTCATCCGTGGCATGGGAATACGTATGCGGCTAACTGGATCGGCGCTAATTCTAACGGCCAGGATTCATCAACAGATCAATGCCCTAATCCTTCAGATTTTACCCGAGCAAAGAAATTAGGTTTGTATCCTTCATACTGGAGAGATCCAGCGTGGCAGGATCCCCGCTGGATAACAACTTGGAATACTTATCATTTTTCGGCGATCTCTAACTTTAGCGTGAATGTATCATCGAAGGTTGATACGAGCACTATTAAATTAAATATAAGCGGTACATCCGATAACATGCTAGGTGTTATCGTTAACGGTTGTTCGCTCAAAGCCACTAATTACCCAGTAGATGGACAGACCGATCAGTATACTTCGAGTTATACAACATGGGCCGATCCAGGATATCAGTTCAGTGGCCAAACAACCACTTTCGAAGTACCTTATAGTTGTCTACATGTGAACAATGGAACTACTAATCAACTATCATTTTTAGTAAAGTCAGGCGATGATCTAACTGGTCTGCGGATTACTAACCTCAATATAAGCGGCTATTTGTTGCCTTCAACGGAACCGTACTTTACGGTTCATGGTGGTGATGTAGTTGCCGGTATTGGCTTCAAGACTGGATCCACTTGTCCACTTTTGAGCTCTAGTTCTTATCCCGGAAATCAGGCACTCATCAAATCATGGAACGCAAACGGCGGTGGTAGTTACTACGGAGCTGGCTCGCAAGCAGGAGCATTTGCGCTCGGTCAGATTAGTCATTTTATAACTGGCTTGAACCAATCAAGTCTTGCATATCCGTATGATGTTAGTTTTGCAAACCTCTCGAATGTAGGAGCTGCAGTCAATCCGTATTATGGGTACTATGGCGGAGGTTTCGGGGGCTACGGTAGCTGTCTAGATGATTATTACGGCCAATATTATAATAGTGCTAGTGCTAGTTCTTCGAGCAACGTTAATTTGGCAAGCATTACAACTTCTGGAGTTTACTCATTCAAATCAAATATTAACCTGTACGGGCAACTTCCCAAAGGTATCAATGTAACTCTCGTAGTTAATGGCTCTGTTTACATCTCGGCTGCAATACAGTTCGCACCCTATGCTGTTGACACAGTGCCAAGCTTGAGTGTCGTAGCGAACTACGACATTTTTGTCGGCGGCGCGAGCTCGGTCAATGAAATTCATGGATATTTTGTGGCACAACACGGCATATTCGCCTCCTGTAGTACTGGACCGGGCAATGAAACAACTGATTTTGATAGCTGTAATCATCAACTTCTTATCTATGGTGCAGTTGCAGCTAATAAGATTCATTTTGACCGTACATTTGGCTCGTATGACGATACTACTACTGGCCCAGCCGAGGATATACGATTCACACCCGAGTCCTGGCTCGGTGGTTTTGAGCTGTGCGCTCCCGGTTCACCAAACTGTTTAACTAGTAATACAAAGTATCAGTCACTTGCTGGCCTACCGCCTGTCCTCTAGTCGGATTGATTCTAAGAATAGCACCAATCACATCTAGTTATTTGCAGAGAGGTTGCGGTAGTGTATTGTAATCTGGAACAGCCGAAGTGCCAGACCCGTTAATGTCAAAGCGCTTACAGATAGCTGTTGGTGACTGAAGTGAGTTTGCTGGAACGGTAAGTCCGTTACTGTCCGTTAGCGGTATTCTAACTTGAATGCGACGTAATTGATCCTGGGCTCGCCCAGTTGAATCAATAACAATTGCACCGCCAGAGAATGTAGTACCCGAAGCCCCGGTGATGGTGACATTACCAGCATTTTGGTATACGCTTGTCATGCGCAAATAATAGTCCGCTGCGTGCTTCTTCAGATTACTTATTTTACCGCTACAGACTGAATTGGTGCATTGAACATTTTTGACATAAACACTACTTCCTGGGCCAGAAAAAAATATCTTATCGGATGGGCTTTTATGTTGTGCTGGCACGAGATATACAGCCACGCTGTTGTTGGCCATGTTATCTGCGGTATAGCTACTACCGGTGTCATGGTAAACGTCGAGACGCAGAAGACCGAACGGACACGAATGGCCGCTTTGATTCCATATTGTAGATGGTGTGAAGGCATCAATATTATTTGAGCCATATGGACAGTTACTCACGCTAGATCCAGCCGAGCTGTTAGCCGGCCAAGAAATATTAAGCGTACCGTCGTTGGAGTTGTTCATGTGTAAAGGTACTACAATTGATTTGCCAAGCGGTACGTTGGCTACGACTGAATCAGGTTTATCATTGATAAGTACACAAGTGTAGCTAACATTAGTGCCGTCTAATTGATTACTGACTGGCGTGTTGTTGGTGATGAATGTATTGCAGTTAGTATTATAAGCCGGGACAACCGGTAGCGGTAGCGTTAAATGCTTACTTTTGATTGCTGTGACTACATCATTAACGCCAGTTTCGGCAGCGTAAAATGCTTGGGTGCTTAATTGGCGGTCGAGTGTTTCGCGCTGGTTATGACGAGCGACTTGGGCGAAGCCAATGACGATTAAGCTAATGACGACCATCATTATCATCGTGACCATGATCGAAACTATTCCTGATTGATTTTGTCGTTTGATTACGTTCATATTGGTACCTATTCTAACCTACGTTGCACTGTCGTACTTAACTCTGAGACGGCACAAAACCTGGAGCCGCTTGAAGATCGGCAATGCAGTGTAGCAGCGTTTGCAACTAACTGATGATCGGTTGCCGTAACACTGCTCGTGCAACTACTGTAATCCCAGCACAGTAGATCGTTTTCACCATGGGCTACTTTTATATGCAGCGACCATGATTTGTCCGGAAGCTGACTTATGTCGAACGTGACTACCCGCATGTTAGCCTGCAGCATTTCGTGCGATCCAGTGGTTGATACTGTTCCACCGCACCCCGACACACTCGCTTGAGCGAGACCTACTGAACTTCCTGAACTTACAACGAGTGAGCCAAGATTATAGATAAAGGCTTGATTTCCTATGCACCAGGCGGCAGATGTACCCGAAATTGCGACTGGTGATGATTCTCCAAATTCAATAGCCTGTGTGACGGCGGTACTAATAGTACCGACTGCGTTTTGAGTCGATGATGAATTTAAGCCTTTATAATAGTCGTTTGTAAAACTAGTAACCCCAAATGTTATGACAATTAGAATGATGGAGAATATTGTCGTCGCTATCATGAGCTCTACGATTGTAAAGCCTGCTCCTTCCCCATGCCTCGATTGATCGCGCAGTATCATTGCACTATCCGGTAGAAAATTTGCACTGACGCTTTGCCCGTGCCGTAAATGTTGTCCCAAGTTGCCGTAATGCTGTATGGACTACTAGAACCGGAGTTAGTGATGTTAAGATTGTATGCCGGTGCAGTACCAGCCCCATTCGGGTTAATCGTACAATTTGGATTCGACGATGGATATTGGATTCCACTATAAAAACAAGCGTTAGCTATGCTGGTTCCATTGTTCGACCGGAGATACTCAATTTGTGATTCCACATACTTTACAGCCTGGGCATGTTCTTTGGCGTCAACAATTGACTGGCTGCTACGATGACTTAGGCTATAAGCACTCATCAAAACAAAACTAACGATAACGATAGCAATAGCGACTTCAACCATTGTATCGCCACGATCACCCAATCTTTTTACCCAATTTTTATGCACAAACGACTCCACTATGGAGCTTAAGGTTAACGCTTAAGCCGCCATTTAATCCGCCGTAATTGGTGCCAATAGTGATCAAGCCAGACTGGTCAATTGTATCGCTAGCAATACAGATCTGGACCTGTTTAGCGGCATCGAGGTTGGCCGTAGCATGGCTAAGCCGGTTACTCATTTGGGCGGCATCAGTAGTTGCGTAATTAGTATGCTTTAGCGCGTATAAACTAAATTGTTGAGCACCATTCACACTACCCGTGCTGAATGAACCAGTACTATCGCCAGTTAAGAAGGCTACAGCGGCGGTGGGTAAGCCGGTCCCGCCCGCTACGCCATCATACGTCATCCCTGCCACGACGAGACTATTCGGCAACTTGTCGTTAACAACACTACTCGCCGAGAGAGCCACAGGAGCTGCGGTAAATATATTAGTAGCTGATTGCTGTCCAGTTATTGGATATATAGTTACGTCTTTGCCACTAGTCGACCCTAGATGCACGACTTTACCTAGAAATACGCAACCATAATTGCTGCCTTGGGAAACGGACGGCAGTGAATTACATGTAGTTGAGCTTTGGGGGAAGTAGCCACTGATAGTTTCATTTATGACTTGTCTAATCTGTTGTTGAAAATTGTTTATCCCGGTCTGGTACTCTGTTTTCGATTGTCGACCGTTTACAAGTACTATTCCAATTATAAAGAGTGTGCTAGTAACAGTTAGTACGATCAGTGTCTCAACGATAGTAAAGCCGCTTCTGTTACAACGGTGAAGTTTCATCAGCTAATATTAGCATAAAAAGTATGGCTCAGAGCTGATTCCATCGATAAATTGGATCAATATTTTGCCAAAATTAATTATTGAACCTAGTTCTGCAGCTTAATGTCCGTAACTATCGATTTTTTAGTCGATTCTTGTAAACGCTAGTGACCGACTTAGTCGTAATATATTAAACGTATTTATCAGACACGATTAGATCGGCAGCTATAACAGAATGGCTTGGCATAACAAACGTAGGAAAATCTACTTCGGATAGCTTTTGAGTTAATATTTCAGCCATTACTCACTGTAACGGTTAGATACTCATAGAATACGACTCAACTAGCCTGTCCGAACCCCCTCAAATTCTTATAGCATCATCAAAATCTTACGTGAGAGAATTGAAGTATATCTAATTGTTGATAAACAAACATATTTACGCGATCAGCTGTTGTGGAACTAGTCGACGCAGGTCGAACAACCAACTGATATACCTAGTGTGTGCGCGTACAACCGTGGAACCTAGTGCGCTTGCCTCGCTAAAGCCATCATTAATACGCGCCTGTGTTGGATAGGTTGTATTACCGGTACCATCACGAATATTATCGTCGAGTCCAAGCCAATACATGTTGACACCGGCAAATCGAAAAGGTTTGCCATTATTTACGAGCTGATTACCACTGTGCGAGACGAAATTATTGCTTACGGTATCAGCGTGGCCGAATCCAATCACGTGAACGCCTATCCAGGTAACACCTATAATGATCGGTAGTGCTAGAAATGGACTCAGACTAGACAAATGCTTACGTGATGGACGATGTATTTTAATATTTTTCTTCACACGTTTTAGTAGTGCCAAAGTATCTATCTAGTAGGATATAAAAGTTACGCTAATTTATAGACAAATCGCCGAACACGTTCATTTTTCGCTAACTGTTTAGATTGTTATCGTCGAAATTGGACTCGTCGGGATATATAGATTGTACGCAGCATAAAGATATTCACATCTTCTGAACTCTTGATACACACGAGACCATCAAAATATGTAGTCTTTACAAAACATTAAATTTAACGTATGATATGTTGATGTTGCATTATAACTCTGGCTCAAATTTTGAAGATATAGCCGATCTTGTCGCAAAAACAAACGACGACATACAAAATCAAAACGAACGATACGAGCTATCGTTCGCGCTGGATGATGAAGATCTCAAGTCTATCGCTTTGGCTGGTCTAACGGCTGAGCAATTAAAATCGGTTGAGCATCGGGATACTTTAAACAATGTTTTAGACTTCGAAGAAATAAACAAACAAATGTCAGACGACTACAAAGCAGAGTTGCAAGCATCCGAAGAATTAGAAAAAACAAATGCGGCAGCTTCCCATGTCACCGAACAAGCAAAACTTGCAGGCCGAGTGTCGCCAACGCTCATAAACGAAATAAATAAAGCCGCCAAGCTTAAAAAAGATGCTTTACTACAGCGAGCACAGGAAGCAAAGTTAGAACTTGAGCAGATTACAATTAGAAATGTTGGTTTTGTTGCGGTTGGTACTGCCTGGATTATTCCAAAACTAGTTGAACCTGGAATAAATAAAGTCCTGTCAAAATCTGATGAATTTATGACTGAAGCAACTCCTGTCGAACCAGTGACAGCACTGGAACCAACGGAATCACTTCAGGCCAGCGATACTATTGCACCAATAAGCCTAGTAAAATCTGAAACTGCCCGTAATCAAGAATCTAACGCTGTTCTGGGCAAAACATTTTGGGCAGTGTGTAAATATGCAATGGACCATAGTGATGAAGGTATTCGAGTTGAAGAAATGCGAAAAAATATTCCGGAATTAGCTCTTCTTTCGCAAATCGATTACGATTATTTTAGATTGAACTTTGCATCTTTGCGAGATTACATTCAAGATAATTTAACTCGTATGGGAGTTAAAACTAGCTGGAGTATTTTTGGAAAGACGCGTGGAACTCGCTATTCAATAATAACTGACACGGGATCTGATAACCAACCCACATTAACGGAATTAAAGAGTACATACGATGCTTCGCTCGCCGTAAGAGCAACTATCGTTGAGAAAAATGCTACCACACAGATTCCTGGCGTTTCACCAGTTGAATTATTAGATGGGGCTGAGGTAACGCTGCATAAAAAATCTGACGTTATTGATTTTTTAAACATGAATGCCGAAGAGCTACGTAGTGTCCCGCTGGTTAAGACTGTCATGCTTAAATTAGAAGAATTACAAATTGAACACGGCAATGAGATGCTCCGTTTAAATTTCTTATCAAAACAGTTAAGTGACCTACTTGGAATTAACGCGAAAGCTACTCATCGTTTGCTAACTGATCTTGCTAAAGCTGGTGTTTTGCATGTACGCGGCAAACGAAACGGCGTTTTTCTGTATTCAACCATCGCCGGTGAAGATACTGATGTCGAAACAGCCGTTACTACACAAACACAGCCGCAAGTTCAAGCTGAGCCTATCGGTAATACAGCTAATCCCCAGGTTGAGTCTGCTGATAAACCTGAAGTAGAAGATGAACCCTTTTACAAGCTCTTTCATTTAAAGAAAGGTCTAGACCGTGCTAATAATGGCACAAATATCGCCGAAATTGTAGTCGATACCGCTAAGCTAATTAAAAGATTTGGTATTAAAGATAATGCACTCATCAATGATGTATTCGCATGGATAGACTATCTTCAATTAAACCCCCTAAGTCCCGCCTCATCACACCTCACAGACAGAGTAGTTAACGTAAACGGCACAATATTTGCGCTTTACAGATTCGCTCCTAGCAAATGTCAAAATGTTCCATCTACCCTGCATAGCAAATCTTATCGAATTGTTTACACATTTGAGCCAAATCAGCGACAGCTATACATCGTAGATATAGGTGGTCATAATAAATTCGACCAAAAATGGGGTCATTGATGAGCGCCCGTAGGCTAAACGGATCAGTTACTGAATTACTAGTAATTTAGTAAGGGTGACGAGCCTCATGCATGCGGACTCATGTACTATAGCCTGTTAGGCTTACACTTGTGCAGCTTTGTAATAAACTAAAGTTGCACACCTTTCGTTAATTTGCTTAATGTGTACTTTAACTTAGCCCGGTACGCTATTCCAAATTACCAGCTAGTAGACCAAGGGCTGTTGACTGTCGCTAGTGAACTTCACGGTGCTAGCAGCGTATAAATTTAGAAAATTTGATATCGTGCGTCGCCTTGACAGAGCGTCACGATGATCTTGAAATGATGTCATTTTTTTGATTATGCCTAAATTTTAAACTGATTTACTGAAATGGCATAATTGAAACTCACATTGGAGTTCCACGAGTTTTAATTGCTGCTTTGTTAGTATTTCGAGTTTGTTCGATATGCTACTGTGAAAGTATGAATGCAAAATTTACCGATCTTACAAACAAGATAACTGATGAAATCATCGACTTGAGTCGCCAGCTCGATAACGAACAAGAGACGTGGCGTGACGTCATGGCGCGGGTACCGGATAGTTCTAGTAACGGCGTGAGCGCTGGCTATGTCAGCAAACCAACTACTGCATCGAATATCGAATTAGTTACCGATATCCAGGCTCCACCTACCGAACAAACTGCCCGACTACGCATCTGGGCGATAGAAACCACCAGTGACAGCGATCGCAACGAACGATTCAACAATATTCAGGTAACCTATCACCTAGACTACGGTAAGGCACACGCAATTATCGAACAGACCAAGCTAGTAACTCGTGATACCCTCTCGCTGCTGGCCCACGATCCGTCTAATTACATAGAAAGTATCGTTATCAGTGATCTAACTGGTATGGTTGCTGCTACTGGAGAGTTGCTTGGTAAGCGCTATGAGCTTGATTTAGACGATCTACGTAACATGACTGAAGAAATTTGTAATGAGGTCGTAGCAGTAATGAACGTGGTTTTAGCGCGATTAAAATTATCGGCCGGTAACACATAGACGCTGCTTAGTTGCGTGCAGTCATGTTTCTTCAAAGATAGCTGAACGAGCAACACATATAGGTGAATGAATTCGGCAAGCATGAATGAATTACCAGTTTGTATCGTGTATGCATAGACTGGTTTAGCGCGTCATCTGCCAACTTACTGACTACTGCTCAGCTATTTGGTTTCTAGCAATCATGAATGATTATTAGAGGGCATCATATCGACTAAAACTTATTAATTTGTATCAGGATGGAACAAATGAATATATAGATAGTCGTACCTATATTGTGATTTCAAACATGGTTTTGTATGGTAATAATCGCTACACTGTACTTGCTTATACGAGCAGAAAGTGTTACGATAATACTAATGACGTACAACCCCGAACAAGGAGATCACAATGATCAACCACTCGATCCGTCAACGTTTGATGTTAAAGCGTCTTTAGCTAGTACTCAGATAAATGAAGCCGATTTTGATGTGCAATACGATACAATGATCGCCGAGACAATTGTTGTCGAAAGTGAAGTTCTATCTGCATTAGAAACAGTAGGATTCCCGGTTGAATTGATTCGTCGGCAGCAAGCTCAAGTAGCACCCAATCAAGCGCTGTTTGAAACGATTAAACGATTAGATACACTTCGAGAAATTACTCGTGTAAGTGGCGACGACCAGCAAATTAAGGCAATGGATATTCTTATAGAACATACTGCTGCTATAGCTAGTGTAGCTAGTTTGAAAGTAATGTCAGATATTGCAGATGTAGAACAACTACCATCTGCTAAGCAGGAACAACAGCTAGATATTTATACTAATAATTCTCTTTTGCCCGAAGATAAGGCACTTTTTTTAAAGGCGATTGAGATACTTTATCCGAATACTGAAGGATTGGATCCACTCAGCTCGAGCACTGCCAAAAGTATTGAAGAATATGACGAAGACGAAAGGTTTAGAACCGATATTGGACGAGAATCTTATTTTTTGCGTGAACCTGCGAAAATATCATTTCGCAACGCTTTGTTAGAACAAGGTCTTGGTCTACATGAAAAGCTTGAAGACGTGGCTAGCAAAATGACTGTAGCGTTAACTCGGATGCATGTGGTCAAGACAGGAAATTATAAGGGTAACGTAAGCAGTACGTCTGACCTTGCTAGCCAGGCTATGCTGCGCTACGCCGTTAGAGAAGCCCAAGAAATGGGCTGGACACAAGATCAAACGAAAGCAGTTGTGAAACATATCCAAGATAGTCTCGAAGAAACGCAATTAAGTAGTCTCAATTTAGAATAATAATCTTACGTATCTGCGATACGAGTACTTGGAATAGTCTAGTTGGTGTTTACCCGAAGCCCTCAAACAGACTAATTATTCTGGTTTGCGTAGGTAGCGCATGTCCACTCCCGCACAGGTTTTGGCCATCAGATGTTTCCTGTAGCATAGCTCTAACGTTTGGTACAATGGTAAGCACTAGGCACACAGGTTTAAATGAAATTTCTCGAACAAGATATCAACAACCAGCGTATTACTGACAGTGCATATTGGAACTGTATGTTTCCAAGCGACGCAGTGTTCGAACAGCATGTATTGTTTGTTATTAAGAGAACTGAAGCCCAATATTTTCATGAGCTTACACTGCAAGAACATGCTGATTTGATGGTGATGATCAGGCATATTAGAACGTATCTTATCAGCACCACAACTACTTTCGAAGGCTATAATTTATTCTGTAATAACGGATCCGAGGCGATAGGACAGCATATGCAGCAATTTCATATGCACGCCTTTTTCAGAAGCTCAAGCGAGCTAGAGTCACCATATGCAATCATGGGTAAACAGGATAAAAGCATTAAATATGGCACACCGTTATGGAATAAGAATCATGCGAAGCTTCGTCAGATGTTTGAAGTTCAAAGCCGCTGAATGATAAATGAGTCAAAAACCAGTTGTTATGGACATATTGATGGTTCTGATATTACGATGATTCCCATTACGAACAAACTCTAAAAACACAAACCATAAATGCGGTCTTTATCTTGCCGCCTGTGTACTTCAATTAGCTGTGTGCTTCTACGGCTCCGATTGAGTCTAGCCTTAACACTAACAAACAAGACATCTGCTTAATTACTGGTCAACGTATACGTCTCGATAATTCGGCGTCGGTTCACATCATGGTCCGGAAACATATCAACTAAAGTAAATTCGCTAAGACTCACCACCTGCTTATTCATGAGTCGAGAATGAGCTTGAATGGTCGCATGGGGCCGGTAGCCTGTTCCCATATACGCTGCCTCGTCAAAAGTCGCACCCAGATTTGAAGCAAGGTCTGCTAGATTTTGATGAATGCTGGATATATTCTGGTTTGGCTGTATCAAAGAAACTGCAACATTGTGTTCGGCGCCGAATAGAGCTTCGCCTTGAACAAAAACATCAAATGGCTTAGTTTGCTGAGAGTAATTTCTGAGTAGTATTTTCAAGTCGACTAAAGGTCTGTTTATTGTGAAATTGGCAAGTAAGGTAATATGCAGCGGCCACTCAGAAGCTAAAAAGTCTTTAGATTCAGGCGTTCTGTCTAGAAAATATACAATTACATATTTCTGCATAGTTTTAGTTTATCAAAAAAATACACAATGCGAATTAGCTTGCTGTAATCTAACTTGGAGGACACCGTAAATACTAGCGCTACCAAAATTACACACGGAAGCTATGTGACCAAGCTTGAATTAGTATAATACGTCCGCAGGATGGCTATGAAATTATGAAGTGGCTCACCGCTCTCTGAATTGGTGTTGCGTATGTAGTAACTTAGCTCCGAAGCGCTCAATAAGGCATTCGATAGCTCGTTATTCTTGTATTTTGTAACACCAATGAAAAAATTAGCAACAGATGATAGCTCCTCAGTTTGTACTCCCCCATCAAGCCATCTGCCAACCAAAATAGGAAAAAGCTTTGTAACATCCGTGATGCTTAGCTGCTCTGCAACCAAAGTATTATCTGCTATTAGCTTATTTAGCAGTTCAGTTGGGAAGGGTAAACTAATTCGTTTACCTGTGTCAAGATCAGTATATGTTGTCTGTCTAAAGTTCGTGTCCTAATAATACAGAAGGATCTCTCATATGTGGAGGTCTTACTATAAATAGCGATATTTCAATAATTTAACCCTTGGATACTAGCTGCGCCCCGAAAAACTTCAACTAAGGGTAGCCGAACATAAGACTTATGCGCACGCGTTTATTTTTATGATAGACTGGCTTAATGATTGGTTTATCCGTTATCTTGAGTCTTGTGGCAGTAGTCGTAGCTATCCTAAAAAAGAGTCGATTTACTAAATTAATCTTTTTGTTAGCAGTTTTGAGTGTGATAACTTTCTTTGTAACCGCTCACTTCACTACTAGACCTGATCCGCAGAATCCTTATGCGGGTATAGGATATGCAATAATTGGGTCAATCGTCGTAACAGTATTATCGCTGACAGCCCTAATCCTTTCTTTTAAACAGAAGCGTGATAATAAATAACACTTAAAAACTGTACTTTATAAACCCAGCTACCAAATTTAGAAAATTAATCAGAGTCACTCGCAGCTAAAATAGTTTTAGTAAGGACCATGAGTCCAGCCAAGCTTGTGGAACATAAAGACTTCTTCTAAAGTTATTTTGTTTTGATATAATTTAGGAATGATAAATACAGGCGCTTCAGCAAACAGTGTGGCATTATGGATGCTATCGGTAGTCGAAGAGCATGGCGAGTTGTCTCAGAATAATGCTTACTACTTAATAAATAAGCAATTCGGCAGCGGTTTTACGACCGTTACTAGCAGCGGAAGCCCGTCTATAAAAGGCAGCGTATTGACCGCGTTCAAAAAAATAAGTGAAAATACGATTGTTTGGGAACGCGGCGAAAAGAAATGGCGGAAGCGGGAGTTCTACGACGCTTCCGGTAGAGATCAGAACTAAAAGTTCTCTAGTACACCAGCTAAGCTAAGTAAAAAGAATGCAAAAGCCTGCTGAAGAAATCTTTGAGTGTATCCGTTTATAGCTCCAGGCTATAGTCTGAAGCGTGCTGGCGCATCTACTCGGTTTGCGTGAGTGTACGCTGACTTAGAATCTATAGGCAGCTCTGTGTATTATATACAAATTTCAGGCGCAGAAGGATACGAATTGTAGCCGCTCAAGGCAAAGCTCCGGCCGTATGCCCCCACGTCGTAAATCGCAATCGTATCGCCAATGTTTGCTTTCAATAACGTTCGTGCCGCCAATTCTTCTGAGTTACCAGGAGCTGGGGTTAGAATATCGCCAGTCTCACAGTTGTGTCCAACCACAACATACTCTTTAAAATCGGTGGAATCATTTAGGACGCTAATCTTATGTTGAGCGCCATACAACGTCGGACGAATCAAATCGTTCATACCGGTATTGACCCGTAAAAAAGTATGGCCGTCTACGCCAGTATCGACAATATCGATTACCTTTGTAAGTAGCGTGCCGCCGTGTGCAACAAGCCAGGTGCCGGGCTCGATCTCTAGCTTTAGTTCGCGGCCAGTCTTGTCAGCAAACGTTCGCATGCGCATCGCTAAGACTTCAGCAATATGGACTAAGTCGGCTTCTTTTTCGCCCTCGTAACGGTAGACTTTGAAGCCACCTCCAATATTGAGAATAGAGACATCTGGCATACGTTCAGCTACTTCCAAAGAACTAGCGATCACACTTTCCCAGACATCGGGGCTGGCACCGGAACCGAAATGGATATGTAACCGGTCAATCGTTACGTTGCACTTAGAAACCAGCTGTAAAGCCTGCGGTATATACGCATGCCATAATCCAAAACTCGAATTAACTCCGCCGGTATTTGTCCGATTATTACCGCCAGCGCCGACACCTGGGTTCACTCGCAAACCGACCGTGCTCGAACGGCCTGGCGCTTCACAAAATAAGGCTAATTGGTGCAATGAAGTAGCTGTAAAAATTACTCCCTGTGCCAATAATTCACTCAGGTTATGAGCCGGCTGTTGCGATGATAGGCTGATCGTATGAGCCGCCACGCCATGTTCAATCAGCTGTACTGCTTCGTACGACGAGCTGGCGTCAAAATACAGGCCTTTGCCAGCAAATAGGGCGATAATTTCTCGGTTCATATTTGCCTTAGCAGCGTAGCGCGGTTGAAAACCATAGGGCATAGTCAGACCCATAAGCACGTCAGCTTGATGGCTAAAAGATGCGATTGAATTTACATACAACGGTGTGCCTTGTTGTGCAGCCAATGTCCGTAACGTTTCATCTGGTAGATAATGATTCACAGGTCTAATAGTGCCCTATTTCAAAACGGATGGCAATCTAGATCTTAGTGACGTCGCGAACTTGTTCGTCATGTTTGATTTCTTTTTCATGCATATTCGTCATTGCTGTTTGGTTAATCAGTAATCTTAAATCTATCGCCTCTAATAAGCCGTCTGCTGTATCGAGCGGTCTCTACGAATAAATTAGAGCATATAACTCGATAAAACACACTGCTACTGTTTTTGATACCGACTAACTCCGCTATTTTTACTGAATAAACTGCTAAGCTGCACGTAAAGAATGCTGATATATCAGCAGCTACCCCTAATTACGGAAGATCACAAACAAAAAATCTTCCAAAAGTTTTGTTAGGTTCTTGTTGCTGCCGATGTAACAAAAATAGATCCCGAGCGCTAATACAGCTAATCCGACAAGAGCAATGCCAATTCTTACTATAATATGAGGACTTCCAAAACCACTCACAGCGCCAGCGATGGTAACAAACGCTCCGCCGATACTCAAGAAGCTGCCAATGATTAGAAATAGTGCGAGTTTTAAAGTTTTGAGCATACAGATAAGATACCACATAACTTATGCCCTCTTGTGAAGATAGCTTTTTATCATTATTGACAATACATCGTATGCTAAGCATAGTCACAATGAATAACCATTAAGGAATAATTCATGAATCATACGTTTCGTATAAACCAATTTGGCTTCGGAGCTGTCGTGTTCTTATTGGCTGTAGTCCTTGTAGCCGTACTGGGAGGTGTTGGTTATTATGTATATGCTTCGCATAAATCTACTGTTAGCTCCTCAAAAACTAGTACAAGCTCGCCAGTTGCTAATACCAACAATACTGCTACTACTGCCAGTAGCAACGAAATGCCTATTACGGAGTGGGGCGTAAAAATGACCAAGCCGGCGTCGCTGGCCAGCGTTCATTACGATTTTGTACACGACATGGATACTAGTACTATCGAAGGAGTAAGGTTCAAGTCTAATCTTGAAAGCCAACTTACGGGCGAGTGTAAGGATCGTGTTAAGTTCGGCATTGATAGGTTAACCAAAGCTGAGTTGGCTACCTTTGCATATGATCCGATTCCTGAAAGTACTACTAAGCACATAGGTAACTACTACTATGTATACCACTACGTACCAACATTGTGCTCAGAAAGTGAGAAGGCTCTCGAGACAAAAATGAACGACGCTTACAAATCGATGTATGACAGCCTTACCGCTTCGTAAATTTATGTAAAAAAGTATTTGTTCCCTAGTTGGTATTAATACAATTAATCAGGCTTGTTGCTGGTGGTGATTGGTGGTCGTCTCAATGCTTGTGTCGGTGCTATTAGCTAAGCGTATAGATCAGCGCATAAGATTACTTTGCCAATTGGTGCGGGACTCTGGTGCGGCAGTTTGCCTGATTGTAGGCCACAGATATCTAATTCATTAATATTGTTAGAAAGTTAACCTATGGTTCTTTACGTAACTGGTATCGTTATGAAATGAAATTCAACAAACCCCATATGTCTCATAGTTTCTTTAGAGAAGCTGACGGGCATATAGTTTTGGCACAGTGGCCAAATATCCCATTGTCGGGCTGGCTAGTCTTTAAAATATTGTCACGAATAATTGCTAACGGGCAGTTAAAAACTGGCTTCGAGCAGCTCAGTATGGCATTTTTGTTTGCATGGGCTGTGCTAAAGATACTGCAGGGGGTAAATCACTTTCGCAGGATACTTGGACTCGTCATTTTACTGATGATTTCTGTCAGCTTTTTTAAGTAAAATCTGAATGCTGATAGTAATCCCGTAAACACTTCACGATACAGGTGGAGGGCTACTATTACTACCACCACAAATTTCTTAGCGGTCAGCTTTAGAATTGGTAATATACGCAAAAGGACAAAACTGCTTTAGTTTAAATACAATTAGTTTGCAGGCGTCAACTACCAGGATACGAAATACGGCTAGTATGAGCTAGACAGTGTTGTATATGTGGTCTTCATCGTCGGCAATCCTACTCGGTAAGTTAGATTAGTTCATCAATATAAAATTATTGCTAACTCGCCTGGATTCGAACCAAGTTCACTTACGCTAGTAACAAATATTTACCACAAGACGACAACGCATTTTAAAACTCCGCTGCTCATTGTGTACAGCTAACGCTTAAACCACCTGTCAAACCAAGAACTCATTAAATTGCTAGGGGCGCGCCTCTATAGCGGCCTTTAACTTCTTCTGCGACGCATCAAACATCAAACGCAGTATAGGTTTCGCAACAAACAAAGTTGCCCGCCCGATAAGCCCAAATGGCACTGGTGTTACTTCCTGCCATATAAATTCTGACTCATTATCTGATATCTTCTTTACTTCAAAAATACCTTTGCCCATCACAAGACGTCCCGTATGCTCAATTACGATTCGATCATAAGGTAGCCAATCTGTAATAACCATGGAATCCATAAGCTTAAAAGGACCTATTTTGGTGACGGCTAACAATATTGAATCTTGAGACTGTTTCGTCTTTAGTAGTACCTGTACCGTTGTGAATAAAACCCAGTTTGATTGCTGTTCCCAGTCTGAGATATAGTCAAAAACTACTTTTTGATTTCTCTGAATTCTAATACTGTAGCTTAAGGTCGTGGTCTTCATTCTACAAATATAACAGATGAGGATATTTGTGCTTTTGAATTACCTTATGTTTTTGTTTAACTTGTTACGATTAGTACTGAACATCGATATATTAGCTATGACAATGTAAGCGACGATTTGTAATAGCGCCGATAGACGCCTGATCAACATTTTTATCTTTTTGGTAAGCTTTTTGACTACACCTTAGCTACTCTATATTCAGTATACGTTTTGCTTCTGTTATACCGTCAGCCGTTAGGAACCGATAATTAATCAGATTCTGGCGTAATTCACGAGGCCTACCAATATTACAAGCCAATCTATAACTATCTTGCTGAGCTTTGGTAGCCGCTAAGCTTTCGGTCGTAGTGAGCAGCCCGGCATTAATATCTTGTAACAGAGCGCTAGGATTAGCGTTATGCTTTACTAAGCGTTCTTTATCGTTGGTATAGTTCTGCCCAACACAGGTTCCGAGTACCTCCTTTGCTGTTTCTGATAAATATTCAAGCTTTGCTTTTTCTCCCGTGTGATACTATGAAGCGTTTGACTGATGTCTTCTGTAACTTTAAAAGTTAAGAGTTCTGTTTGCTCGCTGCCAGTCTCAATTAAAGCGTTTTTTATTTGCCAGTAGCGTAGTCATCTCAGTGTTGATATTTATTTCTCCATGGTCTTGTGCTAGTTTTTGCATAAAAATAAGTAAGCTTCTTGGTACTGTTGTGTCCGGGAGGCGTTCGTTGGCTTTTTGAATTAATGAGTGATAACGGTACAGGTCACGTAAAGAACCACGTACAGATCCATGTTGAGGATCGTGTTGTCTGATGAGCAGATCTGCTGCAGAGGTATTAGTCTCGGGGTTAGCCAGGACTGCTACTAATCCTTCTCTGGCAATGTGTTCTGGTGTTTCTGACCCACTTTGGTCGCTGGTGAGCTGAACTTCCATAGCAAAAAATATTTTTAGGTTGCGGCTAAACCGAGCAGCTTCGATGTCATTCAAAGTACGAATGCCTGATGGATATTCGATCATATCTTAAGTACAACATATAAACAGCGTAAGGTCAATATTTTCGTGATGGCTACACGAGGTGCTAGAGCTCTATGAGTACTGTATAAGTGAGGACTGTCGTAAGTGATGGTTCGAGCCATGAACTCAATGATTGTTCTAACTTTTAAATGCTAGCATGCCAACGAGCTAATCAATTACCATTGTCAGTGAGATTCAATGATTGTATTCCTTCTAATCCTCAATCTTTAAAAATCTAGTATTACTCTAGTTAATTCTCGAAGAATCATATCAATTGTTAAATTGAAAATAAACTAAAACTCAATTCACTTTCACTTTTAATTAGACCTGTGATAGATTGGTTTGTTCTAAATACTAGATTTGTGAAAGCTTAAGAAGTCTACTTTCGACAAAGCCTTTTCTAGTATATTTAACTCTAGTTCAAACTACTGGCCAGTCTTCGAACTTTTTGTAATATTTCGAACCATATTCTATCGATGATTATTATCATTAGAATTACTATCGTAAGTTTATACGATCCATTTATTGTCGGTCTTGTTTTGCCCTGTACGATCGAGCAATATCGAGAAGTTCGACACCCTCAATAGACGCAACATTAGTTTTGACGCTAGAAAACTTTTTCTACTACCTCTCGACTAATGCTCACCTTGTCTTCATCTGATTTTTCATCGCTGTGTATTATGACTTCCACAGCGCCGAAAAAAAACAACCACTACTTTCACGATACGGATCAAAAACTTCGCCTTACAAGTCTCTTTAGATGAAAGCGGCTATTGCTAAGCTTACTTGGAGTAATCCGTCAGTACTCATAACCAACTGGCTTATCAATTTGCTAGGAGTCGTGGCTAAATAACCCTAAACGACTCATGTATGCTCTTCGGGTAAGGTGTACTTAAGTCTTACACATTTATCTTTGTAAGCATTAGCATATCGGAAGGCAAGTATTACTACTATAACAGCTAAACTTCCCGTACAGACATAAGCCATTCATTGAACTTAATTTGGTATGAGATTATCTGGTCGGCATGTAGTAGGAAGGCTCCTTTGAGTGAAGTTTCAATTTCTGCGCGTTTTTTATCAAAATCGCTATTTATATTATTCTCTACTTTTTGCCCGAGAGACTTTTCAGCAAAGACAGTACTTGTTGATCCATCCCATTCGTTGACTATAAAACCCAACGAAGCAAGAGGAGGATCGTAAGTTGCATCAACGCTCACCCATACGTTATTCAACAGTATCTGCGGCACATAGTGATAATCAAGTTGATTGGGTATGTACTGAACTTCTGCTGGAAAATTCCGTAAACGGTAGAGCATTATTATAGATTGAGTATCGTAGCCAATTGCCTTAAATAGGTACTTAAGAAGCTCAGATTTAGCATGACAGTCAGCATGATTTGAATCTATGGCATCTCGTAGCGAGTGACTATTGACCGTACTGTATGGAATGTCCCGGACAAAATAAAAGGCTGCTTGACGTTGCTGATCTGCCTCGTCGTATTTATACAGTTCAGTTATAAAACTATCAAGCTTTTTCATTATTTTAATCATAGCAAACATAAACTCCTTACTAGCATGAGATTTGATTACAATGATTGGAGGATTAAGTATGAATCGAACAAAAGGAGTTAACCTTATCTTGCTTCTTCAGTGAACGTCTCGACAGGAATCCTACACAGTTCTACACGCTTCACGTTCTTCAGCTGGTAAACCTAGAACCATAAATACTTAACGTATATTTGATTGATTCATTCAAAATTGTAGATGTATCATTACCGCACTAGTGCTCTAGTCT
>JACMPL010000016.1 GCA_014377525.1 Candidatus Saccharimonadota bacterium | reverse complement strand
CATGTTTCCTAAGCAACTCATACAATAATTACCTGCTGAGGAAACGAATTTTGACTACACTGATAGGCTCAGTAATTGCGCTGTATGAGCCCGCTAATTCGATCACTTTAATAAAACGATTATCTCTCCTCGACAACAATTTAACATTAAACTGCAGAAGGAATACTGTGAGTGTGCTAGATTTCGATTACATTTCCGCATGCAATGTCAGTTCTTTTTCTATCGCAAAAACATAGTTGGTTGTAATAATTAGTAATCTTTGTAATGGTATAATAATTTTGATGAAAACGACATATACCCCAGATGACATACTCCAATTTCTCGAAACGACTAAACATGCGATCCCCGAATCCTTTGAGCAATTAGCCGAAGGACACATTTCCCAGGCTTTCGGCTTTGAAACAGTAGGTGGGCAGAAACTAGTTTTAAGAATCGCCGACAGGATAAATGACTTTGAGGCTGATAAATACGCCGGCAATGTTTTCGGTAGTCGCCTACTTGCGCCTAAAGTAACCGATATGGGTGGCATTGGCGACGGCGCTTTTTACTGTATTTCAAGTCGACTTAATGGTATAGCGTCTAACATGCTAACACTACCTGAGATACAGGCTGCCTTGCCGAGTATCCATGCTATCTTTGCTAAATTATTCAAGACCGACATTTCAGTAACTACTGGCTACGGGGAAATCGACGTTCAGACTGGTAATGCATCGAATGTTAGCTGGCAAGCGTACCTCGCTGGTCATATTGGCAAAACCTCAGTTAAGGGTTACAAGGAATCGGCTCAGTATGTTGGGCTCAACCCTGTTATTGTAGATAGCTTCATGGCTCAGTTCGAACGCAACTTACCATATGCTTCGGAAGTGCGCCGGCTATTTCATGGCGATCTTGGGTTTGATAATTTGCTTTTGCTTAACGGTGAAGTTACTGGCGTAATTGACTGGGCTCAAATGGGTTACGGGGACTGGATGCGTGATTTTTCCCGACTAGACTTCTGGGGTCCAGGTAGGTACGGTGATGCTACACAATTTGCGGCTCAGTACGAGCTGGAAGCAGAACATATTGATGAGCGAATAGCTTTATATCATGCTTATAATGCTTTGCTAACGATTGATTTCTCGTTCCGACATAAAAACGAAAGTACAAGCGAATGGTTGCGTATCCACGCAGCCAAAAAATTAGTTTAGTTGTTAGTAATTTCTTTCAACATCGTGCTCTACCTAACTGTTATGGCGGCTTCAAGCTTGCCGATAGTACTGCCCATGTTCGTATCGATAAAGCGCCAAAAGTCGCACGCAAGCGGTGCGAAAGATTTTCCATAAGATACAGCACTAATAGGCGCAAATCTTACGAAACTACCCAGTACGCCAGGACCAATCGTTACGGTACCTACATTGACTTCATCATCGCTAGCCCACTGCCAGCCAGATTCGGTTATCTTTATTGGTCGATTACTAGTTTGTGGTAAATGGGCAGGCACGGCACACCAAGTACCGCCGCCCCTTTGCTCGTCAGCAGTTTTGATTATCAATTCCTCGAGCTCTTTCGGCTTAAAGTTACTTTCGCAGCCAGAAATGACCGCCTGGGCGATAAGTTCAAGCGGTAAGTCGGGAAGACCCTTAAGCAATGGCATGATACCAGCACCAGAGCGAGGATTTAGTTCGGTTGGGCGGAAACCGTCCACGGTCATCACCCCGTCAATCGTAAATAAGCCACGATAGTTAACCATATCACGCAGCGCATTGCCTACATTTTTGGCAGTTGCACGCATATCTTCTCGGTCTGCTGGATTAGGGTCATAAAATGAGGCTGTTCCAGCATAAAAGAACTCGCTGGAATCGGGCTTACGAAGGACGACCATCTCAACTGGCCTAAAAGCTGCTACGTAATCACTGAAGACCATACCATGTATGCTACAGGGTATACCTTCTAAAAACGGCATTACCCGCAGTTTGTCGCAGTGCTTCTGGAAATATCCAAGCGCCTTATCGACGTCTGCTTCTGAACGCACCCAGCGAACGCCAGTTGAGCCACCGTTAATACCTTCCTTGGAATCACTGCTCCAGACTACGCCATTACCTTTGTCCAGACGCCTGGTTGCCGCCAGCACCGTAGTTTTATTGACTGGTACAACTTCTGACGGCTCACGTTTCACACCTATTTTGTCCCATACAGAATCAATAGTTGTCTTATCGTCAAGTGCTAGCCATTCGGGTTTACGATAGGCTAACGATTTCCGACCTGCAACCGACGGCTGTTCATGCAAAAATCCTCCCACTATCATTGCTTTACGTTCAGGGTCGTAACAGTCTAGAGCATTTTTGGCATGGTATGGTAAGTTGGCTAACAACTTTTGGCCAGCGTGAATTGCCTCAACAATATTTCCAAAGTGGGGTGCGTCTAAAGCCAACCAGTTGCTATCCCCCTCTTCGGGTGCATCGCCAGTACCCATACCCTCAGTGGCCAGCATAAAGGTTGATTCTGCTCCTAGTTCACGTATGATTCGAGCCCGTGGAATGAGTCCAGCAATAACATCGCCGACAAGGATTACTTTTTTGCCTTCAAAAACGGGCCGCATTGCTGCCATCCAATATTCAGTACTTACAGGTTCTTGATTAGGGCCAGTCATATTTTCCATTTCAATTATTCTCCCTTGCTATATCTTAATGTATTTGGATATTTGTCAGTAGCCGAGCGCGCAATTCTTGAAATCGCCGCTGTTGATCCGCGGCCTGTACATCCTCTGACGGTTGTTTACTTTTAGTTATTGTACTGGCAGTAACTATATCACCAATTATATTGACAACCGGTATAACTACTGGGCTACGCCCAGTTTGGTCATACAAAAAATGGACAATAAAATCTCGCATTTCTTGTTTGAACCGAACGAGATCGACTCGCTTAAAGCGATGAAGCACTGCTCGCCGTAACTCTAATCGTAACGAGTTCATCATCTCTTCGGAATCACGCATACTTACAAAGCCACGATTAATGATGTCGGGGCTGGTTAGCAGTACTCCCGATTTCTGGTTAATCGTTAGGATTACTGAAACTATACCCGCCTCGCTGAGCATGAGGCGATCTTTGACGACAAGGCCGCTCACAACAGTGCTATTTTGGTCTACTAATACGCTGCCATGTGGCACCTGGCCACCACGCTCAACAGTACCAGCCGTAAAATATAAGCTATCACCGTTTTCGGGTAGAAGTACGTTTTGGCGTAGTATGTTTTCCTCAATACCAAGCTCAGCATGATATTTACGGCGTAAGCTGCCGCCATGTACCGGTATCAAGAACTTAGGACGAGTAAGCTGAATCATCTCGCGCAGCTCGCCACGGCGGGCATGTCCCGATACATGGAGCGCGCCACAGCCGTCAAGCTCATGCGTTGGGTGGCGAAACAGGTGGACACCAAGCTGTGCTAATTTGTTACCGAGCATATCATAGCGGATTTCGTTGCCGGGAATTGGCGAAGAGCTCACGACGACCGTATCACCGGCATGGAGTTTAATATGTTTATGTTCACCGTCACTCATGCGTTGCAACGCAGCATTTGGTTCACCTTGGCCGCCCGTACACATGATAAGTAATTGATTATCAGAGATTGTCGTTGCTTGAGTGACGGCAATAATTGTTCCTTTTGGTACTTTCAAAATTCCCTGCCTGACGGCGATATCGGCGTAGCTGAGCATGCCGCGGCCATCAAGTATAACTTTGCGGCCGGCCGCAACTGCAGCGTTGATAATCATCTGCGCACGGTTCATATTACTAGAAAACGCAGCTACGAATATCCTTCCTTCGGCCTTGTCGATAATATCGTAGAAACTTTGCTGTAAGGTGCTCTCTGTCGGTACGCGACCTTCAACGTCAGCATAGCTACTGTCACTCAGCAGCAGTAACACCCCTTTGTCGCCCAGTTCTTTTAAACGAGTAACATCGCTGGGCATGTTGTCCAATGGTTCAGGGTCGAGGCGAAAATCACCGGTAGCAATAATTCGACCGACTGGCGTTGTTATGCAAACGGACGAAGCGTCGGGGAGTGAGTGTGTCATACGCATAAACTCTACAGTGAACTGACCAATCTTTATCTGCTCGTGGCTTTCTAAGTCCGCTATTACAAATTTTGGCTTAAAGTTTACATTTTCTTGTATATCATCACTAATAAATGACTTTTCAATAATGCCAACTGTAAAGCGAGACCCGTATATAGGCGCTGGAAATTTTGGCACAATGTGCTTTAGGCCACCCATGTGATCTAAGTGACCGTGAGTTATGATGTAGGCTCTAATTTTGTGACGAATAGTTTCGAGATAGGCTGTGTCGTTTATCTCGTAGTTTACACCTGGTAGATCAACGCCAAGATGATTGCCGCAATCTAAGATGATCGCCTGGTCGCCGTATTCGAAGATAGCCATGTTTTTTTCGCCAACATCCGCCAAACCACCCAGAAATGTAACTTTTAGCTTCTGTCGTTCGTTCGATACGCCGCTCCAGCTAATTGGCTTTTGTCCAGCAAAGGTATATTGCTCGATGGCTTTCTCGGCGTCATGTTGATTACGTTGCTGGGCCCTCATGGCAGCACCTTTAGTTTTAGATGTTATGATCGACTTATTCGTAGACGATCTAAATGAACGGCCAGTAGACTGGCTTTGCTTATTATTTTGGTTCATATTGTTCCTTAATTATTTTTATATAGTATTTTGACTGTCAGAGAGACAGTAATTAATTAAATAAAGTTTGCGCTACGTAAAAAAAGACTCAGGTGGATTGCTATATATTGGCGATTTCCAGATGGGAAACCTGTAATTTATTGAGGAGAAAACTTTATATAAACCAACTATAGCAAATATATGAGTACGTGTCAAGCATAAGCAAATTTTAGGCTGGTAATAAAAGTGGACATAAACTTGCTACTAAGCCGATATCTTATCAAGCATTTGCGACTTTGGGCCACTGGGACGATCTCATTAGCGGTCAGGCTGTACAGTGGAAGCAAAACGATAGTGACATATGCTATGGCTATCACCAGAGCAAATGCGATGGGAGATACTATGAATACTATCGTTCGCCACAGTGGCAACTGCTCATACTTTGTGCCGCTGTAGTAAAGAGTTGCGCCAAGACTGATTCACAAGGCACTAACCCAAAACTATGGTCCAATTTAAAGGATAGATTCATTGCTTGCCACACAATAACGCACATGCATGATTAAGACGACTAATTGAATAAAGAATACTGCGAAGCAAAGTAGACTTAACTTCAACATTAGTAACTTAATATTTGGCTTCATTAATTTGGGTTTGTCTATCAGCAGTCTATATGGACATAACGGCAAAATCTTGTATTACTTCAAGTCCTTGTCAGGCAGTAGCAAAAGTAAGTACTTCGCTAACATTAATCTCAATGACACCGTCAATAACATCTTCACTGAATACTGTCCCTATACCAACGCCTGCAAGAGTTAAACCGCTAGCAGCTAAAGCAAAACTTGCTAAAAATTGTTGTCAGTTATTATTAGCTGACTCTGACCAACTATCTCGGCTTTCTTGAAGGAGTTTCTTTGATTACTCATAATTAAAATAGTATTGGAAGGTTCTAACGAACTCAACCATTCTACCTGTGGTGCAGAATATTAGCTAAAGTCAGAACTGAACTAAGCGAGTGGATTTAAAATCTTTAATCCTTCTATGTGCTTGAAGTCGTCAATATTGGCTGTCCAAAGTACTAAGTCAGTATCCAAAGCCGTCGCTGCAATAATTGCGTCGCCCAAACTCATTTTTCTGTTTTGTCTTAACGCGATTGCTCGTTCAATTATCGAGGGCGTTAATTCGATGCTTCGATATGCATCAAAAATACGCTGTAAAGCGCGCTGTTCTGCGGCAGTGATTTCATGAAAACCTAACGCTTCAATACAACTTATGGATGCATAGCCAACTTCAATGTCTTTAAATTTGGACAGACTTATTGATCCATTACCCGCATAGATGAAGACGTTAGTATCAAATATAACCATATAACCTTAATCTCTACCTGGTAGGGCCCGATCTTGTCGGTTCTCTCGCTGCCAGACAGCAGGATCTTTGATACTTTTAAAGGGCTTTAATTCCTGAAGTTCCTTCCAAAGCTGGTGGACGCGCTCATGGTCTTGCGGTTCCTGTTTTTTGGTAGGAGGTAAGATGGTTTTATCACCCAGACTAAGCTGACTTTCGTCAATATACGATTTGGGAACTCGGAGAGCATAGGAATTTCCTGTTTTAATAACTGTTGCTGTGTATTTATTCATAGTAACTACTATTATAGTTACATAATGTAGCCTGTCAAGATTGTTGTGACCGCTTATTGCGCAAGCTTCACTGCAGCGGTAAGTGCAAAGTCAGAATTTATTTGATCAAGCGCCTGCAAAGCCTCGCGGTGCTTCATCGGAAAATTGAGCATCGTCAGCGTTTTCGCTTGATTTCGCCAAGAACACGAAATCATGACCTGAATCAGCCGCATATTGCATCATTGATGCATGGTCGTTAGGCTTAGCGTAAGTAACGGCGCTTTTGACTGGACTTGCCTCTTCGAACTTAATAATTTTAACTGGGCTTACTAATTCCCACTTAGTTGTCTCTAAATATGAGTTGAAGACGTTCTTGATTTTAGCTAATCCTGACACATAATCTTCAGCATATAGATAGTAAATAGCATTATTAACCAATAGTCGCCACATAAATGAATCTGGTGTAATAACTTCGAATCTAAGCAGCGCGAGAGAATATTGTTTGTGAGCCGCATCAAATCCAAAGGCTGTAAGCACCTCTGCGACATAAGATACATTTGGATCGTATACGAAATTTCTAATCATGGTAACCGAAATAGGAGCGAACGATATGAACTCATAACATCTTGAATTTTTAGCATGTAGCCATCGTCAACATCACGCGCCAGTTGACTTAATCTTCCTGCAGCTAATTCATTGAATAATTGAGCTTCAATGATACATTCGCCACTCACAATCTGACTACCGACGAACTTGGCGCTACAAAACCGTGATCCTTCTATGTTTGTACGCGACTTGTACCCTGGTCCATAAATTACACCGATAATTTCTCTATTCTTTCACAATTAAATGAATTAATAAACTATCAGTCGGTATAATGATGACTCCGAGATTGAGTCTTTAATCTTGACCTAAGTGGTGCAGCGTTATAGACGAAGTTAGAACTTTAATGTTAAGTGTATATACAAATCAAGACCCTACGTAAACTTCGACAGTTGTTTTTTCACCGGTTTCGAGAATATGCGTCGTTAACTCAAAATTGCCAGATTTAGGAGATGGCCCAGGCATATTCGGCTGTTCACAAAGTGCTGCCACGCGAACCTCGTTAGTTACTATCTCTTTTAGAGTAAGTACATAAGATGACCCATTGTCATGCCATGAAAAATAACCACCTACTTTCATAGACAAGCGTTCTTTAAAATTGTCATCCTTGAGATTGTACACAATGAGCGTATCACCATTAAAACGAAAGCTGTACCGTTCGGATACTTCGATTGGTCTTGATGCCACTTCTTATACACTTTCTTTAAATCTTGTGGTGCGGGGTGTAGGATTCGAACCTACGAACTCGAAGAGGGCAGATTTACAGTCTGCTGTGTTTGACCGCTTCACTAACCCCGCACGACTAATTATGGAGCCACCTCTCGGGTTCGAACCGAGGACCCTCTGTTTACAAAACAGATGCTCTAGCCACTGAGCTAAGGCGGCGCGTAACCCTATTAGGATCTGAGATAGTGTAGCAAAACAGGGGTCTGACTACAAGTCTATCTAAACAACGACGCGGCGAGGGCGTAGAATTCGCTTGGCACGCCCGGCTGGAACGATCATCTTCTTCATCTGATCTTGCATGAGATCGGCTTCGGCTTGCATGTTGTGCGTCAGATAAGCTTTACGAAGAAGCGTAAAGGTTTCTTTGTTTGGCTCAAGCTGGGCAGCCTTCTCCAGCTCGTTAAACATAAGTTTACTGTTGCCTAGCTTTTCTTGTACTTTTGCATATGCGACATGACGAGCAGCTAAATTATCTTCTAACTTAAGCGCTTGTTCGAAGGCAACGGCAGCCTTCTCGTAGTTTTCGGTTTCATAATAGATCAGTCCGAGGTTGTGGAGGCTTGATGGTGTCGCTTCGATACTACTGGCAATTTCGAAACAATCGATAGCGTCGCGAAATTCTTTTTGCTTAGCATACAAGATTCCAAGGCGGTTGTAAGCGGCGGCATTTTTTTCGTCAATCTTTAAGATAGTTAATAAAGCTTTTTCGGCGCGCAAGAAGCGGTTTTCGCGCATTCCCTGGTGGGCGATATCCCAAAGTTTTCCAAGGCGGTCACCTACTTTGCGGGAGACATCAGCAAATTCGTCATCGCGTATAGTGGCATTACGAAACGCTAATGCTCCGAATCCGATTACAATTAAAAGTTCGTACATAAGCTTATTATAGCAAAAGTTATTAATTGGTTGTAGGGCAAGCATGTGCCAATTTATGTATGGTTATTTGCTCAGCTGCAGCATCAAATTGGATAAGACTAGCTTGGCCTGCGCATTTGTATTGAGCAGCTCCCGCGCGGCATAGCAATTAGTAAGAATAGCTTGCCATTGTCCGGAAGACGTGGCATCAGCTGATTTTAGACGGATATGCGCCATTTGTTCTAAAATGTACAGTGTATTGATCGCCAATGGCCGTTGCTTAGACAATTCATCAACTAGGAGTAAACGCTCATAGGTTGAGGACTGTAAAATCGCCCGAGCCTTCTCGGTAGCTGGTACTAACGGATGATCAGCATTAGATAGCAAGGCTTCCATCAAACCTGGTAACCCGCCGCTAATGGCGAATGCCTGGGCTACTTTTGAGGTTGGGTAACCTTTGGTGACAAAATATGTTTCGATTGATTCCTGATGTGGTCGGCCGACAGAAATAGCCTGAACTCGAGAGCCAATGGTTGGGAGTAATGATCGATAACTCGGCGCAGTTAGAATCAACACGGTACCGGCTGGTGGTTCTTCTAGGGTTTTTAATAAAGCATTTTGGGCCTCGTGGCTCAGTAGTTCGGCTTGGTCGATGATTACGATTCGATTTACCGCTTGCCTGCTTGGTACTTTCCGACTTAAAAAATGCTCAAGCGTGCGCACTGACTCTATGGGGATTGCTTTGCCGTCTTCCGGCGCAATGACTGATATATAGGGGTGCTGGGCGATGGCTTCGAAACTGATTCCAAGTAGTTCCGCCGCAAGCGCAAAGGCAATTATGCGCTTGCCTGACCCTGCCGGACCAGACAGTAGCACTGCGTGTGACGGGTTCGAGAGAAACCCCTCAATGCGCAAAACAGTGCTGGCGTGGACGATAATTGGGAAGTGCATTACTACTGCTCCATGAATGTCTTGAAAGCGGCCGGCGTCGGGGCTTCGAACGTTTTACGTTCGCGATTTGGTAGCGTAATTTCAAGACTGGCTGCATGAAGATACAACCGGTCAGCCGCAAAACCTTTATAAAGTGTATCACCAACGATCTGGTGACCGAGGTGCGCTAAGTGAACGCGTAATTGATGCGTTCGACCGGTGGTAGGTCGCAGGATCAATTGACTAAATTCACCATTGCTTTCGATAACCTCGTATTCGGTTTGGCTTGGCTTACCGTTTGTGCCGACGCGGAAGGTTTGCGGCATTTTAGGATTACGCTCGATTGGCATGTCGATGAGGGCATGTGGCTGCGCTAAGGCACCAACTACAATAGCCGCATAGGTCTTTTTTGCTTTACGCTGGGAGAATTGTTTCTGCAAGAACGTCAGGGCGTCGGTGTTTTTGGCAACAATCATGACACCGCTTGTTGCCCTGTCCAAACGATGCACAATACCGGCGCGGTCACCAGCCATGTCAGCTCGTTCGGCTAGCCACGTGGCGACTGTTGGCTCGACGTTATGGGCACCTTTACTATGCGTCAGAAGCCCCATTGGTTTTACAATTACAGCGCAGTCATTGTCTTCGTACAAGACGTCGAGAGTGATGCTCGGTACGGCTTCTGGCTCCGTCAATTCGTAGTTGATATCAATTTTAGTACTACCGCGTATTTTGTAGCCCGGTTTGTCCATGACTGCGTCGTTGACCGTCACCTTGCCTTCATTAATGAGCTTGGCGCTAAAAGCCCTCGAGATACCGGGAAATTGCTCGGCGACATATTGGTCGAGACGCTGAGCCCGCGGTTGTGGGATATGCGGTTCGCGTGGGACTAGTGGTTTATCCATATTAAGCCCTGAGCCCGATGGCTTGTTGAACGCGCAGCAAAGTGGCATTTGCTTGCTCGCTCATAAGTGATTCCGATAGTAATAATTTATGAGCAATTGCGTCGTCGTCAACTTGGCTGAGTTTGGTTTGAAAACCTTCCAGGAACGTAGCGATAACGTCAGCTACGGCGGTTTTGAGCGGGCCGTACTGCGTTTGACCGCGGTAATTAGTGATAACAGCTTCTAACGACTCACCGCTCAGTAGCGCTAATAGTTCCAGCAAATTAGTTACACCAGGCTGATTAGCTTTATCAAACGCCACTAGCGCCAAGCTGTCAGTCGTGGCTGACATAACTTTTTTCCGCGCGACTTCCGGTGAATCAGTCATAAAGATGACACCCTTGCCACTGTCGTCGGATTTGCTCATTTTTTTAGTTGGGTCAGCTAAATCTTTTATGCGCAGGCCCTGATCTTTGCCAAAGAATTCGTATTGTTCCTGAACGGATTTTGGTATGGTAAACAGACCGCCCTTGAATCGATTATTGAGCCGTTCCGCGATGTCGCGCGAGAACTCTAAATGCTGTCGTTGGTCTTCGCCGACTGGCACATAGCTAGCACCGTAGAGGAGTATATCGGCGGCCATTAGTACCGGGTAGTTGAACAGTCCGACCGATACTTGTTCATTGTTTGCCGACTGCAATTTATCTTTGAACTGCGTCATGCGGCTCATTTCGCCGAAGCCCGTAAAGCATTCAAGAATCCATGCCAGTTCGCTGTGTGCTGGTACATAACTTTGACGATAAATGCGAACATTATCGTTATCGAGTGGCAGTCCGGCGGCTACAAAAACTCGTAGGTTCTCAAAGACTGCGTCATGTAGAAGCGTGTGATCGATCGGCGTCGTAAAACTGTGCAGATCCGGCACAAATAGATTAATCTGATACTTGTCTGACTGGTTTTCCGCCATATCAATCAGCGGCAGCAACGCGCCAAGATAGTTGCCGATGTGCAGGTCGTTGTTAGCTCGTAGGCCAGTTAAAATTGTTTGTTTGATCATCGTCACTTCATTATACCTTAGTTACCGGTTCTACCGAAGTTACTTGAACTAGATTACGCAACAAATTGCGGATACGTTCGTTGGTAACGCGCTTAGTTTCCTCGGGTAAGCGGCAGGTGTAATCTTTCTGATTTGGCGTAGGACCACTACAGCTCATAATAAGCCCTTCAGCAGATCGTTGATCGATACAGTCAAGCCGGTCGCCAACAGCTTCCTCTGGGATAGGCCGTAGTTGCGTGCAAGTCCCTTATGCACTCCCGAGTTATTTGTTGACCAGGCGCAACTTGAATGCGCTCTGGTAGCATCTCAAGATCTAGAAGACCTTTATACATTTCCATTGTTATCTCCTTGTGTTTATAGACGTCTTTACATACAAAAACCGCCTTTCATTGGTGGCGGTTTACTCGATAAGTTTAAATATCTTAACGCACAGAACAAACCGCCACAAAGGTGTCGGTAAACCAATAGCAATTCTTTATTTGCAACGTTGACATACGTAACTTATTACATTTATTGTCAATACTAGTCAAGCTTGTTACGAGTTCCATGGTCGAAGTTAGTGGTGACCGCAAAGGATTATTGTAGCCATAAACTCAGTAACTGCTTACGGCGAGTGGATAAAGATAATTACAAGCGATGACGATTATCAGTACGCCACCAATTACATAATCCACATCCTTTATTGCATGTATACTCTTCGTTACTCCAAGAACGGCAGATGAGACCGTTAACTAAGCACTAATAATCATTTTGCTGACTGCTACTGTGCACCCGCCAATGAAATACTACTGGTCTATTAGACTTCGCTGGCTTCAGAGTGTAGCAAGACTGTTTTGAAGAGCATTTAGGATTAATTCTACAAACAAAGTACCACGATAGTATACCAAGCTCACAAATAAAAATAGCCCGGATATCCGGGCTATTTTGCACAAACAAGAGTGAACTAACGCTTGGTAAACTGGCGCTGCTTACGCGCACCTTTGAGACCGAATTTTTTACGTTCGCGCTCGCGGGAATCGCGGCTGAGTAGCTCGGCACGCTTGAGCGTACTTTTGAGATCACCGTTCAATAGAACAAGTGTTTTGGCGATACCGAGGCGGATAGCCTCGATTTGGCCTTCGTGGCCACCGCCGTCGACGACGGCACTGACGTCAAACTTGCCTACTTGGTCAAGAACGACAAATGGCTGGGCTAGCTTCGAGAGTAAGTATTCGCTGTCAGCGAAGTACTCGTTGGCAGGTTTACCATTGACGGTAATGACACCTTTGCCACCTTGGAGGCGGACACGAGCGGTCGCAGCTTTGCGTCGACCGAGTGCGTAGAAATATTTATCTGCCATTATGCTGCATCCTTTACTGAAATCGTTTTAGGCTGCTGAGGCGCATGCTTGTGCTCAGCGTCAACATAAATCTTAAGACGGTTCAAGCGTTCGTCGCGTAGTTTGTTGACAGGCAACATACCACGGACAGCCCGAAAGATCACCCGAGTCGGATCCTTTTCCATCTGGTCGGCCATTGAGGTTTCGCGTAGTCCACCAGGGAAATGACTGTGGTGGTAGTACATTTTCTGATTTAAACGATCACCAGTGACTTTTATGTTAGCTGCATTGATCACGACAACATAGTCGCCGCAGTCGATGTGCTTAGTAAACTGAGTTTTGGCTTTGCCGGTTAACAAAGTTGCGATCTTGGTTGCAACACGACCGAGGGTATCCTCGGATGCGTCTACAACATACCATACGCGAGTAACATCGGTTGGTTTAGCGCTGTAAGTTTTCATTATGCATTCTCCTTTTTGGCAACGACTGCTTTAGGCTTGGGTGTTACTGGCACGGCGGCTTTGGCAATTGGTGCTTCAGTGAGATCATCGACGAAACTAACACGGGCCATCATGGTGTTATCGCCACGTCGAGCCAAGGTTTTGACGATTCGCAAGTGTCCACTAACGCGACCGAGTAGCTTGGGAGCTATCTGATCAACTAATTTATGAGCTGATTCGATAGTTTGTAATCCGCTAATGACCTGGCGTCGGTTGTGCAGATCGCCTTTTTTAGCTTTAGTGATCAACTTTTCGACGTAAGGGACAATTTCCTTAGCTTTGGGTAAAGTTGTCTCAATCGATTCATATTTAACAAGTGAGTCGGCCAATCCCTTGATCAGAGCGCGGCGTTGATCGCGCTCGCGGTGAAATTTACGACCTTTATATCCGTGACGATGCATCTAGAGCTCCAATTCCGCTAGCTTTTCTTTGACTTCATCAAGTGCTTTGCTACCGAAACCTTTGAGGTCACGGAGTTCTGCATCATTCAGCGAAAATAGATCGCGAATGGTATGAATGTCATTATTGATGAGTGCATTGGTCGTTCGGGCAGACAGATTAAGGTCTTCGATGGATGTACTGAGGGCGGTTGCTTCGTCACCAAGCAAATCGCTGGTAAATTCGCTATTGTTGCCCGTACTGGAAGCGACTGGTTCTGGTGCGACAACCCGGGTTTTGCCGGCAAGTGCGGTGTACTGGTTAACGAGTACTGCAGCTGCCTCTTCGAAAGCGTCCTGAGGGGTAATCGAACCATCGGTATCAACCGTCAACAGAAGTTTATCGAGATCAGTTGCCTGACCGACACGAGTATTTTCGACTTTATATCGTACTCGAAGAACAGGGCTAAAGATCGCATCAACGGCAATCATGTCGCTGGCTTTCTTAGCGGTACCTTCTTCGATGGTGCGGTAACCGCGACCGATTTCAACAACAAGATCAACCGTTAGGGTCGATTTGTCGTCGTCAATAGTAGCGATGACGTGGTCGGGATTAACAATTTCAACATCGGCATTAACTTGAATATCTTTAGCTGTTACGCTGCCCTTACCTTTTTTAACGATTCGAATCGTCTGGGCATCGGCACCGTAAACTCGGAAGCGTACACCTTTGAGATTTTGCATAATGTCAACAACGTCTTCTTTGACACCGGGAACTGAAGTAAATTCGTGGGTTACGCCCTCGATTTTAAATGCAGTGACTGCGGCACCAGAAATACTGGATAAAAGAACCCGTCGAAGTGAATTACCAAGTGTGTTGCCGTATCCGTTGTGAAGCGGTTCGACACTAAACGTAGCACTCGTACTGGTGTGCTCGTCGACATTGACGAGGCCTGGGGTGTGAATCATGTTTGACATACTGCTATTGTTCCTTCCTTAGCGCGAGTAGTACTCTACGATTAGTTGCTCATTAATATCGACTTCAGCATCGTCTCGCGACGGTAGCCCGGTAACACTGACAGACGCCTTTTTGCGCTCAACTTTGAGCCATCCGGGATTGTCTGCTGGTGCGGGACTGACCTCATCAAGCTTCTTGAAGTATTCGGTTTTGGTTGAATGCTCACGAACCGTCAGGGTATCACCTGGTTTCATGCGGATTGACGGAATGTCGACTCTAGTACCGTTAAGCGTAAAGTGACCGTGAGTGACGAGCTGACGAGCAGCTCGGCGACTAGTCGCAAAACCAGCACGGTAAATGACGTTATCGGCTCGTTGTTCGAGCAGCTGAAGCAGAACTGCGCCTGACTGACCCTGTTTACGAGTCGCTTCTTTCATGAGGTTACTAAACTGCTTTTCGAGCAGTCCATATAATCGTTTGACCTTCTGCTTTTCGCGAAGTTGAATAGAGTACTGGCTGGCTTTTGCGCCACGTGGACCACGGCTGTTAGCAGCCTGACCCGGCATGGAAGTTCGCTTAGCGAGTGCTTTGTGCGCCTTGGGGTGAAGAGCATAGCCTTCGCGGCGACTCATCTTGACGATAGATTGTGTATCTCGTGCCATTGCTAAACCCTACGAGCTTTCTTCGGACGGACGCCACCATGTGGCACGCCGGTAATATCTTTGATGTTCTCAACTTGGATATCGAGCGTTACAAGGGCGCGGACAGCGGCGTCGCGGCCGAGGCCGATTCCATTGATGAAGACATCAGCTTTGCTGAGTCCGTATTGCTGCTTTGCAGCCGTTCCGGCTCGTTCAGCTGCGACTTGAGCTGCGTAAGCGGTACCTTTTTTGGATCCACGAAATCCACAAGCACCTGCGCTAGAAGCGGTTAGTGCATTGCCGTTACCATCAGTGAAGCTGATAATTGTGTTGTTGAAGGTTGCCTGAACATGAACTTGTCCAGAAGCAACGGTTCGCTTCGCTTTTTTCTTCTTAGATGCGTCTGCCATATGTTACTCCTTTCCTAAGTCTTTGAGGCTACTTTTTTAGCGGTACCACCGACCGTGCTCTTTTTGCCGCGACGGGTACGAGCGTTTGTTTTGGTGCGTTGACCGCGTGACGGCAGGCTAGCGGCGTGGCGCAAGCCACGGTACGACTTAATGTCCTTGAGTCGTTTGATGTTACCACTGACGACGCGCTGAAGTTCACCTTCGACGACGTAGTCGGCATTAACAATTTCTTGGATGCGAGAAATTTCTCCATCATTCAAATTTTTAGTTCGTTCAGTAAGCTCAACCTTGGCTTGCGTCAAGATTTCCTTACTGCTTTTTGGGCCGATACCAAAGACGTATGTCAATGCAACCCAGATCTGCTTGTCAGCCGGAACGGTGACACCTGAAATTCTTGCCATATTATCCTTGCCTCTGCTTGTGCTTAGGTTTTAACTTATTAATAACATAGATCCTACCTTTACGGCGGACAATTTTGTCATCTGGACTAATCTTTTTGACACTGGCACGTACTTTCATACGGATCATTGCTCCTTTCGCAATAACTCACTGCGCTTAATTTGATACTGATGAAGATTAAAATCCTCGTATACCGGCACACATGTGTATGCCAATATCTAAAGATTCTAACTGCGTCTGTAGGTGATGCGACCTTTTGTAAGATCGTAAGGAGTTAACTCAACAGTTACGCTATCGCCTGGAACAATTCTAATAAAGTGCTTGCGCATTTTACCGGCAACATGGGCTATTATCTTATGGCCATTCTCGAGTTCAACCCGAAACTGAGTACCTGGTAAGGTCTCTACAATGGTTCCCGTCAACTCGATTACTTCTTTATTACTAGCCATAGATATAACAACATCTAAGTATAGCATGTAATACAACAGTTTGTAAACGGTTATCTTGGCAATTAACAGATGCGCAATTTACTGGCTGGAGCAAACTAGTTTGCTCGCTTGGTTTTGCTGAATCTCAGCTTGCTAAAGCGACCTTTTTTAACAACCGGCCCATCGGCGTCGTGGAAGAAGTCTGGTTGCGAGTATTGATCGTAGGTGACCATGAGTGCCCTGGATTCTAACGCTCGGAGTGTTTGAAGCGCTACCGACACAAGGATTAGGATACTTGTTCCACCAATAGTGATACTAGTTTTTATAAATAGCTGCGCGACTATTGGTAACATCGCTAGCAATCCGAGACTGAGAGCGCCGAAGAACGTTAGGCGGTTAACGATCTTACCCAGGTATTTTTCGGTTTGTAATCCGGAACGGACACCCTCAATAAAACCACCCTGCTTTTGCAGGTTCTCGGCAATTTCTTTTGAATTGAATGTAATACTAGTATAGAAGTAGGTAAAGACAAAAACCATTAAGAAGTAAATTGTTGGGTAGATGAACGCCTTCGAGCCAAGCGTCGCAAAGGTAGTTGAGGACGGCGTCGTGAATAACGTCACTAATTGCTTACCAATACCAGCTAGCCGAGCGCTGTGGGAACTCGTCAGTAGTTGACCCACAAAACTAGGGACACTCAAGAACGCTACTGCAAAGATAATCGGTACAACACCTGCGGTGATAAGCTTGACTGGCAGCACGGTCGTAACGCCGCCGTAGGTTCGGTTACCCTGGACGCGCTTTGCATAATTTACTGTCAGCTTGCGCGATGCTTCATTGAGCATTACAACCAGATACGTCACCACCAAAACTGCAACTAATATGCCAAATCCGTAGATGAGCGCGTTTTTGTTAACTGGCAAGTTAACGCCGAAAACAGAAAGTTTACTGCCCTTCTGAAGTACCGAACCGATAATGCTAGCGATAGTTGTCGGCAGTCCACTGACGATACCAACGGTAATGAGCAAGGAAATACCGTTGCCAATACTCTGCTCCGTGACCAGCTCACCAAGCCACATAAGTAGCATCGAACCACCGGCTAGCGCGGCCACCATAAGTACCCAATGCATAAGCGAGGTATTAGCGGTAATGTCACCGATACCGCCGACTTGACTGGCATAGTTCTTTATAAGGTAAATCGAGCCAATTGACTGGATTATTGCCAGTGGTAACGTCAGCAAACGAGTGTATTGGTTAATCTTTTTTTGACCAAACTCACCTTCTTTATGAAGTGCCTCAAGCTGCGGAATCGCCTTGGTCAATAGCTGCATGATAATAGAAGCGTTAATGTACGGACCTAGACCGGCAATCATAATAGAGAAGTTAGCTAGCGCCCCGCCAGATAGAACGTTAATGAAGCTTAGGAACTGGGGTGTGTTGTTAGACGAGAACAAGTTCTTCAGGACTTGGTTGAGCGTTTCGGGGTTTGCGAGTGGAACAGGTATGTGGGCCAAGATTCGGAAGACAAGAATAATTCCAACAACAATAAGTACGCGTTTACGCATTTCCGCTTGCTTTAGCGAGCGTCCAATAATTTTCCAGTTCATGTGTTAGTCTCTATCCTTAACAAATAAATTACGTCTAAGTCAGTATACAAGATAATTGCGCAGGACGCTAAACAAATTGCTCGAATCTAATCTGCCGTACAGGCGTGTTCAGGCTTAACGTCAAAATAACAAAAAAGACCGTACAAGACGGCCTTATTTGTAACGACAGAAAAGACTATTTTTTGTCGCTGACGGGCTTAGCTGGGCGGCCAAGACGAGCGGTTTTTGCAAATGTACCACCGGATTTTTCGATAGCAGCGATTGCAGTTTTGCTGGCTGACTGGAGCTGAACCGTTAAGCTTTTAGGAGAAGTATCACCCTTGTTGAGTAACTTGATGAGTGCGTAAGGACTGGTGACAAGCCCCAGTTCGAATAGTGTGGTCGATGTAACGGTTTTACCCGCGACAGCTTCCAGCTGATCAAGCGATACGTTCTCGGCTTTTGGCTTGTGGCTTTTGAAACCAGGGAGCTTCGGCAGGGCTTGCATGAGTGGGTTTTGGCCACCGGCAAAACCAGGCTTTTTGCTGTAACCGGTACGAGATTTCTGACCTTTGGTACCACGACCAGCGGTTTTACCCTGTCCGGCGGCAATACCACGGCCAACTCGTTTACCAGCCTTAGCTTTTTCGAGTTGTAGTTCGTTATATTTCATATTAGGCCTCGCTCTTTGCGGTTTCTGCTTTCGCAACCGGCTTTATAATCTTCTCAACTTTTTTGGTTACGACTTTCTTGGCCGTTCCCGAATTAGTGATCCACTTATTAGCTGGAACAAGCGCATCAAGCGCTGCAATTGTTGCATATGCCGTATTAATTTTATTAGTTGAACCGAGCGATTTGCTGAGTGCATTGCTGACACCGGCGACTTCCAGGATAGTTCGCACAACACCACCGGCAATGAGTCCAGTACCAGCGCTGGCTGGCTTAAGTAGAATGTGTGCACCACTAACTTTTGTCTCGATTTCATGCGGTAAAGTGCCTTTGTACAAAGATACGCTTATGAAATTCTTCTTAGCAACTTCAGTAGCCTTAGTGACAGCAGCCGTAACGTCAGCACCTTTAGCAGTACCGACACCAACTCGGTGTTTCTTGTCACCAACGACGACGAGTGCTCGGAAACGGAAGCGACGTCCACCTTTAACAACGCGGGCGACGCGGTCGATGTGCAATGTTCGTTCGTCGAACTGCTTCTCTTCTGGTTGAATTTCAGGACGGCGGTTGCGGCGGTCATTGCCCTGGCCTGAGTTCTGTGGTTGCGCCATGATTAAAACTCCAATCCTGATTTACGAGCAGCGTCAGCAACTGCTGCGACGCGGCCATGATATAGTTTGCCGTTTCGGTCAAATACGACGGCCGTAATATGTAGCTTCTTAGCGGCTATGGCAATTTCGTTACCGAGCATCGTTGCCTTGTCGGTCATCGTACCGGTCACATTTTTGCGACCAACGGTGGTTACGTAAGCCAGCGTTTGAGCGGCTACATCATCAATAAGTTGAGCAGTCATGTGCTGATTGCTGATAAACACGCTGAGGCGTGGACGAACCGCTGTACCAGATACGACTGATCGGATACGGCCTTTGCGCTGAAGTTGATTCTTTAATTTGAGTGCATTCTTATTCATACTACTTGTCCTTACCGCTCTTACCGCTCTTACGGATAATGCGCTCACCTTCGTACTTGATACCCTTACCCTTGTACGGTTCAGGCTTCTTGAGCGCTCTAATTTCGGCGGCTACTTGACCGACCTGTTGCTTACTAATACCACTCACGGTGATAGTGTTCTGCTCAGTAACAGCAGTAACACCGGTAGGGATCTTGAAAATAACATCATGAGAGAAACCGAGATTTAATTTGAGATCGGCGCCTTGCGCGGCAACACGATACCCAACACCAGTAATTTCGAGTTTCTTGCTGAACCCTGTGGTGACACCAACAACCATATTGTTGATGAGCGCCCGCATCAGACCATGTTTAGCTCGGTTCTTCGGCTCATCATTGATTCTTGTCACAACGACTTGACCATCTTCTTGGGTTACAGTGACGCCCTCCATAGTGAATTGGCTCAGGGAACCCTTGCTTCCGGCAACGGTAACATGTTCAGCACTAATAGTGATTGTCACACCGCTTGGAACCAAGATCGGCAGTTTTCCTATACGACTCATAGTATTCCTTTATTCCTTAATATACTTTACAAATTAATTCGCCGCCGATTTTCTCATGCTTAGCGTCTTTGCCAGTCATGAGTCCACGGCTTGTCGATACGATGACGAGGCCACGCCCACGCATAACAATAGGAATTTCCTTACTGTTAACGTAGGAACGGCGACCAGGCTTGCTCAAACGGGTAATTTCGCTGATGCGGGCATTACTAGACTCATCATTGATCTTGATGTTCAAGGTTTTGCCGACTTCGGCGTCGCTGACACTAACAGAATCTAAGAAGTTGTTCTCTTTTAAGAGTCGAGCAACCGCTTCTTTAACCTTCGAATGTGGCAGGCTAATTTCGTTTTTACGAACATTGATTGCGTTGCGGATACGAGTTAACATATCAGCAATTGGATCGGTTGAGGTTTTGCTCATATTACCAACTCGCTTTCGTTACACCAGGGATTTCGCCCTTGCTGGCATGTTCACGGAACGAAATACGGCTGAGTCCGAATTGACGCATGAATGCGCGTGATCGACCGGTCTCAACACAACGGTTTGTCCAACGGGACCGCGAAGAATTACGGGGCAATTTAGCCAGACCTTCTTGATCACCGAGAGCTTTGAGTTCAGCACGCTTCGCAGCATATTTAGCGATCATACGCTTGCGCTTTTCGTCCCGAACAATGATGGATTTCTTAGCCATTACTTGTTCTCCTTTTCGAATGGCATACCGAACTTCTCAAGGAGAGCTCGGGAATGCTTCTTATCTTGGCACTTAATTACAAATACAGCTTGCAGGCCATGCGGTGTCGTCGTTTCTTCGAATGATAGCTCCGGGAAGACCGACTGATCGATCATGCCGAGGCTAAAATTGCCTTGGCCGTCAAAGGCTTTAGCGCTGACACCATGGAAGTCACGCAGTCGTGGCATTACAATAGTAATCAAACGATCAACAAACTCGTACATTCGGTCGCCGCGAAGGGTGACTTTTAGGCCAATTTTATTGCCATCACGGAGCTTGAATCCAGCAATTGAGTTCTTGGCAGTTGTTTGAATTGGTTGCTGACCAGTAACCTTTACCAATGTGTTGGTAGCGATTTCCATAATTCGCTTATCGTCCTTGGCCTTGCCAAGTCCGACGTTAATTACGACTTTTTCGAGTCGTGGTGCTTGGTGTGGGTTGGTTAGTCCAAGCTCTTTCATCAAATCTTTAGCGATCGTCTCATTGTACTGAGCTCGGAGGCGAGGAGATACTGGCGCAGCTGAACTAACTGGTCCGGTCGGTGCAGATTGAATTTTCTTTGGTGCATTAACTCTTGCTGTAGCCATTATTTTATTTCCTTCCCGGTGCTCTTGAAGACACGCGTCTTAGTTCCATCAGTTTTGACATCAAAGCCAATCTTTGAAGCTTTCTTTGACGACGGTTCGACTATCGCAACTTTGCTGACCCACATAGGCTTAGTAATCTCGACGATCGCTCCCTGAGGATGTTGTTGATTTGGTTTGACTGCTTTTTTAACGATGTTGATACCTTCGACCGTAACTTTATTCTCGGTCGGGTGAACGGCGACAACTTTGCCGGTCTGACCTTTGTATTTGCCAAGTCGAACAATAACCGTATCGCCTTTTCTTAGACGAATCTTAAAAATAGTCTTAATCGTAGATTTAGTAGCCATTATAGAACCTCCGGCGCAAGTGAGATGATCTTGGCATAGCCCTGGTCGCGCAGTTCGCGGGGAACTGGTCCAAAGATACGAGTTGCACGGGGGTTCTTATCGTCACCGATAATAACCGCTGCGTTGTCATCAAACTTAATTGTTGAGCCATCTTTGCGACGGATCTGATCGCGGGTGCGAACAATAACTGCCTTTACGACGCTTTTTTTCTTAACCGTGCCGCCAGGATTGGCTTGCTTAACGGTAGCGACGATGATGTCACCGACGCGGGCGTAACGGCGGCGGGTTCCACCAAGTACGCGGATACAAAGAATCTCTTTGGCGCCGCTGTTGTCACAAACACCTAATCTAGGTTCTTGCTGGATCATGCTATTACCTCATCATCAGGCCAAGCCTTTGTAGCCTTGAGTGAATCTTCACGCAGAGCTGGCTTTTCGACAATCTTCTCAAGAATGTGACGTTTACGGGCGCTCAGTGGACGAGTCTCAACGATCGAAACTTTATCACCGACTTGCGCTTCGTTCTTTTCGTCATGTGCCATGAACTTGGTGCTAACGGTGTACTGCTTCTTATACAGTGGGTGCGTTTTGCGAGTCTGAACGGTAACGACGATTGTCTTATCACCCTTAGTAGATGAAACAGTTCCTATAATTGGGCGGGCCATTAGATGTTCTCCTTTGTCAGCTGTTCGCTAAGTACGGTCAGCACGCGGGCCAAATCTTTGCGCTTGGTGCGGATTGATCGGACGTTTTGGATTTCACCCATACCAAGCTTGCGCTTCATATCGGTAATTTCCTCGCGAAGCTTCGTGGCTTCAGTAGCTAGTTCATTAGTTTTCAATTTACGGATATCAACGATTTTCATAATTATGACTCCTCTCGTACCAAGAATTTGGTTTTGACAGGTAACTTGTGGGCGGCTAAGCGCATGGCTTCGCGGGCGATTTCTTCAGTAACACCTTGCATTTCAAACATGATGGTTCCTGGACGAACCTTGGCAACGAAGAATTCAGGACTACCCTTACCGCTACCCATTTTGACATCCTGTGGCTTACGGGTAACTGGTGTATGCGGGAAAATCCGAATCCAAATCTTACCACCACGCTTGATGTGACGTGTCATTGCCTGACGAGATGCTTCGATCTGACGAGCCGTAATCCGGTCGTGATCTTGGCACTGCAAGGCGTAGTCACCAAAGGCAATGTAGTTACCGCTGGTAGAAACGCCACGGATTTTACCCTTGCGTACTTTACGGAATTTAGTTCGTTTTGGCATTAACATATTAGGCTACCTCACCTTTGTAGATCCACACTTTGACGCCGATGACGCCAGCAATGGTCTGAGCGCGGACGCCAGCATAGTCGATGTCGGCGCGGATAGTGTGTAGTGGAACTGATCCGGCTACTTCTTTTTCGCGGCGGGACATTTCGGCGCCGTTCAAACGACCGGCAACTTCAATACGAATACCTTTTGCACCGGCGCGCATAGTTGCAGCTGAAGCTGACTTAATGGCACGGCGGAAGCTCATGCGGCGCTCCAGTTGATGCGCAATATTTTCGGCGACAAGCTTAGCGTACATATCTGGCTTTTTAATTTCTTCGATGTTAACACGAGTTGCGACAGCGTATATAGCCTCGATTTTCTGCTTAAGTTCGGTTGCACCTACGCCACCACGACCGATAACGACACCAGCCTTTGCAGTGCTGATGGTAACCGTGACGAGGTTTGGCGTGCGTCCAATTTCAACCCGATTGATAGCGGCGCGGCTACCGAGCTTTGTGTGGATTAAGCGACGAACAGCTAAGTCCTCTTTGAGGTACTGTGCGTAATCACGCTTATCGACGAACCATTTGCTGCGCCAGTCCTTATTGACCTGGAGACGCATGCTGATAGGATTTACTTTTTGTCCCATTACTTGGTCTCCTTTACGGCCGTTTCGGCCTTAGCTTTTTTAACTGCCCGGATTTCTCCATCAACAACCACACGAATATGCGATGTACGCTTCTGGAATGGAAGGGCTCGACCATGAGCGGCGGGGCGGAAACGCTTGAGGCGTGGTCCCGGTGTGACAGAAATTTCGGTTATGCGAAGCGTGTCCGGCTTGTAACCATGATTATGATCGGCATTAGCTCGAGCACTGGCGATAGCTTTGCTAACAGCTAAAGCACTTCGTCTTGGTGTGTGCTCAAGGATCACGAGTGCATCGGCTACGGTGCGGCCACGAACTAACGCGGCTACGACCATAACTTTACGAGGACTCAGGCTGACACCTTTAGCGACTGCTAGTACTGACATGGCTACTTACCTTTCGCTAACTTACCGCCGTGAGTGCGGAACTTACGAGTTGGACTGAATTCGCCAAGCTTGTGGCCGACCATGTTTTCAGTAACGAATACGGGGACGTGAACTTTACCGTTGTGAACAGCAATCGTGCGACCAACGAACTCTGGAGTAATCGTTGACGCTCGAGCCCATGTTTTGATGATGGTACGGTCGTCGTTGCCAAGTGCGTTAACTTTCTTCGCAAGCTTGAAATCTACAAATGGTCCTTTTTTTAGTGATCTACTCATAGTTATTTCCTCTTAGCCGCGTGTCGGCTTCTTACAATAAATTGGCTAGTGCTCTTGCGCTTACGCGTCTTCAGACCAAGCGTCTTCTGACCCCAAGGAGTTCGCGGCGCTTTACCTGGCTTGTGACGTCCACCATCACCACCACCATGCGGGTGGTCGGCGGCGTTCATGACGACACCACGGACAGATGGGCGCTTACCCAGGTGACGGTTACGACCGGCTTTACCGATTTTGACATTTTGGTGCTGCTCGTTGCCGATGACACCCATCGACGCAGTACACATTTCGTTGATGAGACGAACTTCGCCGGATGGCAAGCGAACTTGAGCGTAACCGTTGTCGCGGCCCATAAGTTGCGCGCTGTTACCAGCGGAACGAACCATTTGAGCACCACGGCCAGGCTGTAGTTCGATAGCGTGGATGGTACTACCAACTGGGATGTTCTTGAGTGTTAAGCGGTTACCAGTTTCGATAGCAATATCTTCGCCGCTACTAACGACTTGGCCTTGTTTCATGCCCTGCGCCGCAAGGATATAGTGATAGGTACCGTTCGGCTCTTTGATACGAGCAATTCGGGCACTACGGTTAGGGTCATACTCGATATGTTCGATAGTTGCAGTAATGTCAGCTGCCAGTCCGAAATTGATGATGCGGTAGAACTGACGGGCACCACCACCCTTGTGACGAGTCGTAATACGGCCCTGGTTGTTACGACCGCTGCCGCGCTTCTGGGCTACAAGCAGTGACTTGACTGGCTTGTTGGTAGTGATAGCCGAGAAATCCTGGCTAGTCATTCCACGGCGGCCAGGCGTCGTTGGATTATACATTTTAATAGCCATTATTTGGTCTCCTCATCTGCTTTTTTTCGAAGAATTCCACGGCGAACTGGCTTAGCTTCTTTGTCAGCTTTCTTTGCGATCGCTTTGTCGACTTTTTCTTGACTAGCGGCTTCTTGCTGCTCGGACTCTTCGACGTCTGCAAAGAACGGTAGAGTGTTGCCTTCGGCGAGCGTGACATAGGCTTTCCTAAAATCAGAGCGCTTACCGTTTCTGTTTTTCTGGCGCTTACCAGTCAAGCTGATGACGCGCTTGGCCTTACCGTCTTGGTTGATGACGTTAACAGAAGCGACTTTGACTTCAAACTGCTCTTCAACGGCGCGTGCAATCGTGTGTTTGTTAACGTCAGTCGGAACAATAAAGGCATAGACGCCCTTTGCGCTCTGAGCGTACGTCTTCTCACTGAGGTGTGGTTGTAATAGAATCGTTTTACTCATTATTTTGTCTCCCCAAGCCATTTACTAATAGCCGTAAGCGCGTCCTTGCTGACCACGACATGATTGGCGTTCAGAATGTCGACGACGTTCAGGTAGGTGGCGGTGACTAACTTAACTTTCTGGATATTCCGCGTTGCTCGGATGAGCTCTGGTGTCTTAGAATCGACGATAATCAGGGTAGTGCGCGTCGCACCGATTGCTGTCAGTAATTTGGCAGCTTCGGAGGTTTTACCGCCAGCGAACGAGACTGATTCGATAACGGCAACCTTATTTGATGCTGCTGAAACCGTTAAGGCTTGGCGAATTGCTTGACGCTTAGCCTTGACGTTGATGCGCTTGCTGTAGTTTTCTTCGCCAGTTGGACCGAAGACAATACCACCACCGCGCCAAATTGGGTTACGTGATGAACCGAAACGAGCTCGACCAGTACCTTTTTGCTTCCAAGGTTTGCGACCACCACCGCTTACAAGACCACGAGTTTTAACGACTGCTAAGTTTTCGCGGGCATTGGCTTGGTGCGCAATGTAGGCTTCTTTTAATAATGCGTGGTTTTTAGCTTCGATGCCAAAAACGCTCTGATCAAGCACGGCAGCTTTGGTAGCTTTTGCGCCGGATGCGGTAAATGTTGCAATAGCCATTACTTTGCCCCTTTCACGATGACGACACTTTTGCGCGGACCAGGGACGGCGCCGGTGACACCGATGACGTTATTTTCTAAATCTACGAAAGCGACCCTAAGGTTTTGAATGGTAACTTGCTCAGCGCCCATGTGTCCGGCCATTTTCTTACCTTTAAAAATGTGCTGTGGGTACATCGAACCGATTGAACCAACTTTACGAGTGTTTCCCTTACCACCATGCGTTTTTCGCTGACGGTGGAAGTTGTGACGTTTGATAGTACCGGCCCAGCCTTTACCTTTGCTAGTTCCGGTGACATCGACTACATCGCCGACACTAAAAACGTCGGCTGTAAATGTTTTGCCGACGCTTAGATCTTCGGTGATCTCATCAATGCGGAATTCGCGAATGACCTTAGGAGTTGCTCCGGATGCCTTAACATGGCCAGTAACACTCTTAGAGAGGTGCTTTCCCGTGCCAGTTCCGACCTGGACGGCGACATAGCCGTCTTTTTCGGCAGTTTTATGGTGTGTAACCGTATGGTCACTTACTGCAAGTAGAGTTACGGCTTGTAAGACGCCATCTTCTGCGATGGTGCTCATCATACCGACTTTTCGAGTGATTAATGCTTTCATTATTTCCCTTTTATTGCTTTAGTGGTCAATCGTATTGATTTATGACTGACATAAAAATTCTTGGAGATCTGTGGTTTCTACCTCTGTTATTGATAGACCTACGAGATTCGCCAAGTTGTGTTCTCAAAAAGATACCTCGTAAGAGTAACATACGCTCGTTACTTCTGTCAATGTGTTGCGAATAATACTATAACGCCGTGCGTCCGGCGATACTACTAAATCGAAGCAAAAAGACCAATTTGCGCAAAAAAGCCGATCATAGTTGCGACTAGCAATATCGCGTACTCAATTTTACGATCAACTTGGAAATGTTCATGGCTAGCAAACAGTAATCCAACTAGTAAGCCGACAGGAATCGGTAACTCGGTGCCACTGGCAGTCGTAATACGGAGCCACTGCGCACCGACTATGACGTATAAAACTAATTTTAAGAAGTAAGCGCTGTCTTGCTCGTCTACTTTGGCGACTCTCGGCTTAGCTTTAGATGATTTACTTGTTTTCGAAGCGCTGTTTCGTTCTGTTTGTGCCATATAGCTTAAGTTTACCATTTAAGTCTACTCACTCAATGTAAAAGTCTAGCTATACCAGCCTTTGACAACTTTTATACTATTTTTGGTTGTAACCCATAAGCAGTCACTGCTTCTTATTGATTTCGTCTTTAGTGTTTTTGACTTCCTTCTTGAGATCTAACAACTTTTCTTTAACGGATGTTTGGGCTTTCATTGCCGCGGTTTTAGCCTCGGTAGCAACCGTTTTAGCCTGATTGATCGCTTTATCGGAATCGGTACTGACGTCAACTGTTTTTGTACGGTTTATTAACGAATCTCTCTGGTTTTTTGCGGCAGTTCGAATCTTGCTGCGAGTGTCGGCACCGGATTTTGGCGCCAGCAGGAGCGCGACAGCAGCGCCAACGCCAGCCGCCAGAGCTGCAATACCAGTAAATTGTTTAATCTTATCTGAGTCTGAGTGACGATGTGACATTGTTAGTCTCCTGGATTAGTACTGCTAGAATTGTTGAGCGTATACTTTGTAACAAATTTAACTATAGCCTACTACCTTATATCCGTTTATGAAATAATTTACACAAATTAGCCAGATCAATTGATCAATTACATGAAAAACCGCTCTAGGGGTGCGGTTTTTCATAATCAATAACTGCTTAGCAGAAAGATCTACATTTTAATTTCGACATCACAACCAGCTGGCAAACTAAGATTCATCAATGAGTCAATAGTCTTAGGAGTTGGTTCAAAGACATCGATAAGGCGTTTGTGAACACGCATTTCGAATTGCTCACGACCTTTTTTGTAGACGTGGGGACTCTTGACTACCGTAAAGATACTGCGGCGAGTTGGCAACGGGATTGGACCAGCCAATGTTGCACCAGTACGTAGTGCTGTATCTACAATCTGCTTGGCAGCCTGGTCAATAACTTTGTGATCGTAAGCTTTTAGGCGAATTCTAATACGTTGTTTTGGTTCGGTTTTAGCTTCTGCCATGACGGGACTCCTATCGGCTTTACCCGACTTGGCGCTGTAACATCTTCATACCACATTAGGTATAATGACTTTTAGTCAGTGCAGATTAGTTTATAGTTTTTATATTACAATATTTAACGCTAAAGACAAAGTAATTCGATGAATAATTCACGGATAATCCAGTCCAGAACTTTCATCTTTTGTTTTGACTTTGGACAATTATATCGATACCTTCTGCGTGAGCAAGCAATAGTGTGCCGTAGCTGCGCTCATTGAAGTACGCATGCTACATAGCCGACGTTTAAATTGGTACAGATTATTGTTCAGAGCTTGTTGTATTGATACATACGATATCGGCACACAGATTAGAAGCTTATTGTATATTTGTATATGGAAAGCCGTAATTTATTTGTGAATATTTATTCCTTAAAATACTAAGAGCGCCTCGACGAGGCGCTCTTATAAGTGAGGTTTGTAAAATTATTTTACGATCTTAGTAACGACACCAGCGCCAACAGTACGGCCACCTTCGCGAATAGCGAAGCGTAGTCCTTGTTCCATAGCGATTGGAGCGAGCAGTTTTACCTTAAAGGTAATTGTATCGCCTGGCATAACCATTTCTTTGTCAGCTGGAAGTTCTACTTCACCAGTCACGTCCGTAGTACGGAAGTAAAACTGTGGCTTGTAGCCCTTGAAGAAAGGCGTGTGGCGTCCACCTTCTTCTTTGGTAAGAATGTAAACCTCTGAATCGAATTCAGTGTGCGGAGTAATCGTACCTGGCTTGGCAATAACCTGGCCACGCTCAATATCATCACGCTCAATACCACGAAGTAGTAGCCCGGCGTTGTCACCAGCTTGACCTTGGTCGAGTTGCTTCTTAAAAGCTTCGATTCCGGTAACGACAGTCTTACGAGGCGCGTGAATGCCGACAATTTCAACTTCTTCGTTGATTTTGACGATACCAGACTCGATACGACCGGTGGCAACCGTACCACGACCCTTAATAGAGAAGACATCTTCGATAGGCATTAAGAATGGCTTGTCGAGTTCGCGCTTTGGCTCTGGTACGTAGCTGTCCATTGCTGCGACTAGTTCCATAATTGCGTCTTCGGCAGCTGGGTCACCAGCAAGTGCCTGTGTAGCAGAACCCTTAATGATAGGAGCGTTTTCATCGAAACCGTTCTTGGCAAGCAGTTCACGGATGTCGAGTTCGACAAGCTCGACTAATTCTTCGTCAGCAAGATCCATCTTGTTCATAAAAACAAGGATTGATGGAACGCCCACTTGGCGAGCCAAAAGGACGTGCTCACGGGTCTGAGGCAATGGGCCGTCGTTAGCACCAACAACAAGGATAGCACCGTCAATTTGAGCCGCACCGGTAATCATGTTCTTCACGTAATCGGCGTGCCCAGGCATATCGACGTGCGCGTAGTGACGCTTCTCAGATTCGTACTCCTGGTGAGAAGTAGCAATGGTAATACCACGAGCGCGCTCTTCGGGAGCGTTGTCAATCATGTCATATGCGACTGGTTTGTTGACAGGTGATGGAAGCTTCTTTGCAAGGACAGCAGTAATTGCTGCAGTTAATGTAGTTTTACCATGGTCAACGTGTCCCATTGTACCAACGTTAACGTGAGGTTTTGTTCGGTCGAATTTATCAGCCATAGGGGTTATCTCCTTAGTAATTTATTAATTATCTTTAAATATCGGACACGTAGGTATACAGAAACTACACATCGTAACCTGACAAAGTATAGAGAATCTACAGGTGTTTGTAAAGGGTTACGACGCGCATTCTACTACTTAGTATTCTTAGCAGCAATCGCTTCGGCGATGTGGTTTGGCACATCAGCGTAGTGGTCAAGCTCCATGCTCGAGCTAGCCCGACCTTGTGTCATCGAACGGAGGTCAGTTGTGTAGCCAAACATTTCTCCAAGCGGCACAAAGGCAGTGATTTCTTTGATTCCGCTTGAAAGATCTTCCATTGATTCAATGCGCCCACGTTTGCTGTTCAGACTACCGATGACGTCACCCATGAATTCTTCTGGAGTAACGGCGACAACTTTCATGATTGGTTCGAGTAGCGTTGGGCTCGCGCGCTTGGCACCTTCTTGAAATCCAAGTGAGCCGGCAATTCCAAAGGCCATTTCGTTGGAGTCAACTTCGTGATAACTTCCGTCATACAACTCAGCTTTGATGTCTACCATAGGATATCCAGCAACAACACCATTTTTCATAGCTTCTTCGATCCCTTTGCGAACGGCTGGAATATACTCGGTTGGAACAACACCACCTCTAATAGAGTTGATGAATTCATAGCCTTTGCCAACTTCATTCTGAGACAAACGAAGCCAGACATCACCGTATTGACCACGACCACCAGATTGACGGACAAATTTACCTTGAACCTCGACATTATCCTTTCGGATAGTTTCACGGTAGGCAACCTGCGGTTGGCCAATGTTAGCCTCGACATTAAATTCACGCTTCATACGATCAACCAGAATTTCAAGGTGAAGTTCACCCATTCCCATAATGATGGTTTGAGCAGTTTCGTCATCAACTCGAACTCGGAAAGTTGGATCTTCTTCTGCTAGACGTTGCAATGCAACACCCATTTTTTCTTGGTCAACTTTGGTCTTCGGCTCGATTGCAATCGAAACTGGTGGCTCAGGAAAGGTAATACTCTCGAGCACGATCTGATCATTCACGTCACAAAGTGTATTACCAGTCGTTGTACCTTTAAGGCCAACGATTGCCGCAATGTCGCCAGCACCGACTTCAGTGACGTCTTCGCGCTTGTCGGCTTGCAAGCGGACAATGCGCCCAATGCGCTCGCGGTCGCCTTTGGAACTGTTCATGACGTATGAACCAGCAGTAATTTTTCCTGAATAGACACGGAAATACGCTAACTTGCCGACGAAGGGATCGGTAGTTATTTTAAACGCCAATGCCGAGAATGGTTGATTCTCATCAGGCTTGCGCTCGATTTCCTCGCCAGTTTTTGGCTGAATGCCCCAAGTTGATCCACGATCAATTGGACTTGGCAGATAATCATTAACCATATCGAGAACTTTTTCGACTATCACACCACGACCATCACCACCGCTTACCGCAAAAAAGTTACCAGACAAAACGGCCGAACGAATAGCCTGCTTAACGTCCGCTTCGGTGAGACCTTCCTCGCCAACTTCGAAGAATTTTTCGAGCATCGCCTCGTCCTCTGCAACGGCGTTCTCTATCAGTAAGCTTCGGTAACGCTTAACTTGCTCCATCATATCTTCGGGAATCGGAGCTTCAACGAGCTCTTTGTCGGTAAAGTCTTTGTACGTAAAGGCTTTCATTTCAATAAGGTCGACGATTCCATTGATACTCTGTTCAAAGCCAATCGGTAGATGAATTGGGAAAGCGCGCTTGGAGAGACGGGCATGGATAGTGTCGAGTGACTTATAGAAGTCACCGCCAGTTTGGTTTATTTTGTTGATGAAACAAACACGAGGTACCCCATACTTATCAGCCTGACGCCAAACTGTTTCGGACTGCGATTCAACACCCATCTTACCATCGAAGACGACGCAAGCGCCGTCGAGAACTCGAAGTGAACGTTCAACCTCAACCGTAAAGTCAATGTGACCTGGTGTGTCGATAATATTGATTTGGTGACCTTTCCAGTAACAGGTAACGGAAGCAGCAACGATAGTAATACCGCGCTCACGCTCTTGCGCCATCCAGTCAGTAGTTGTCTCGCCGTTGTGTACAGCACCAATTTTGTGGTTTAGGCCAGTTCGATACAGAATGCCCTCAGTGGTTGTCGTTTTACCGGCATCAATGTGGGCGATAATGCCAAGATTACGAATTTTATCCATTGGGGCTTTCTTATCTGCCATATGTATCTTTCCTCTTCAAATTTAATACATTATATTGCGCTATCGAGATAGTCAAATTGGTAGTAGTTACAGCATTAAGAGCGTGATATAACTTTTCGCGTTCTTCAGCTGTTACTAGGTACGTGCAAAGTGTGCGAAGGCACGGTTAGCTTCGGCCATCTTGTGGGTGTCTTCACGCTTTTTAACGGCATTACCTTGACCGTTGTAGGCATCTTGGAGTTCAGCAGCGATTTTATCGGCCATGCCGATACCCTTGCGTGAGCGGCAGGCTGCGACGAACCACATGGTAGTCAGGTGGTTCTGGCGTTGACCTTTAACTTCGAAAGGAATCTGGTAGTTGGCACCACCGACACGACGAGAACGAGTCTCGACCTGTGGTTGAACATTCTTAAAAGCTTTTTCGAAGACTTCGAGTGGACTCTCGACTTTCAGTCGCTCGGCGGCTTTTTGCATACCGGTGTATACAAGCTTCTCGGCAATTTGCTTTTTCCCGTCATTCATAACACGGTTGATAAGCTTCTGGACTTGGACATTGTTGTAGAGGCGGTCGGGTTGGACTTCGCGGACAAGCGCCTTGGTTTTTTTACGTGGCATTACTTGCTCTCTTTCTTAGTACCGTACTTGGAACGGCCCTGCTTGCGGTTGTTAACTCCCTGAAGGTCAAGACTTCCACGAACGATGTGATAGCGCACACCAGGAAGATCTTTGACGCGTCCACCACGAACTAGGACAGCGGCGTGTTCTTGCAGGTTGTGGCCTTCGCCGCCGATGTAAGCCCATACCTCGTAACCGTTGGTCAAACGAACACGAGCTACCTTACGAAGTGCCGAGTTCGGCTTCTTCGGAGTCTTGGTCGTAACCTTAACACAGACGCCACGCTTGAATGGGGCTGGTTTCTCATAATTTTTGGTCTTAAGACTATTCACAACGCGCTGCATAGCAGGCGACTTGCTTTTAACAGTCAGCTTGGTGCGAGGCTTGCGAACCAATTGATTGATTGTTGGCATTATTTCTCCTTATGGATGCAATCTACTGCGACTTGGGATCATGCCTGTTCCCGGCTCGGATTGCTTACGTTTGTAACAACATTTTAACAGATTAGCTCAAGTCTTACAACTAGGCACTGGCTAACAGCACGCTAGTTTTGTGTGAGCTGGTGGCTTTCGGTTGCGCTGATGATAGTATCAGCGTCGCTCTGCGCATCATCGGCTGATTCATTTTTCCAACCAGTTCCAACGGGTATCTTTCGACCGAGGATGACGTTTTCTTTCAGACCATACAGTTTGTCGATCTTACCAGAAGTACTAGCGGCAATCAGCACGCGAGTAGTATCTTGGAACGATGCAGCACTCAGGAATGAATCGGTGCTCAGCGAAGCTTTTGTAATGCCGAGTAGCAACTGAGTAAACTCAGCTGGTTCTTTATCGGCAGCAACTAATGTTTCGTTTGCTTCGACGACAGCCAGCTTGCTGACGATGTCACCGGTGACGAATTCGCTATCGCTAGCATCTTCGATCTGAACCCGGCTAAACATCTGACGCACGATGATTTCAAGGTGCTTGTCGGCGATATTCTGACCCTGTCCAGCAAAGATCTGCAGAATTTCGTTCATGACGTAACGCTGCGTTGGCTGAACACCTTGGAGGCGTTGCAAGTCATGCAGGTTAATTGAACCGTTAGTCAAACGCTGACCGGCTACGACTTTATCGCCATCACGGACTTGCATCTGCTTAAAGCCAGGAATTTCGTAACGATTAACACTTTGTTTGGTCGGCGTGATCATGACCGCACGGTCAGTAATCTCGGCTCTACCAGACATTGGCGCGATCAGCGGCTCAGAACCATCTTCGTGGGCTGCAACAACATCACCGATAGAAACATCGGAGCCGCTAGCCAAATGTGGCTTACGCGTACCGAGTTCGAGCGTCAAAACTTCAGCGTCATCGGCTGTAACTTGGACGATATAATGGTCACCTTCTTCCCAGGTGTTAGCAATACCAGAAATTTCGGTTATGTAAGCTTGGCCCTTTGGTGTTCGAACTTCGAACAGCTCTTCGATACGACTCAGGCCCTGAGCGGTATCGTCGGCTAGGACGGCGCCGGCACGGTGCTTTGAGTCAAGTGACAGCTGCGTACCAGGCTCGCCGATACTCTGAGCAGCGATCACTCCGATTGGGTGGTGATCGGCAACTAGGTTACCGGTAGCTGGGTCAACACCGTATGATTTACGGGAAACACCACGAACATTGGTACAGCTGAGCACGCTCATGATTTTTACACCATCGAGCTTGTCATCGGCGTCAATTGCTGCAGCGATATCAGCAGTGAACATCTCGCCTTGCTTGACGTAGCCTTTCACTTCTTCAGCTGCATAGCGGCCCGTCAGACGGAACGCGTACGTCACACCGATTGTGGCGGCGTCTTCGCGCATCAGCGCAAAACCTGGATCGGTATTATCGTCAGGAATCGTAAAGACGTCCTGTGATACGTCGACCAAGCGACGAGTCAAGTAACCGGCATCGGCCGTTTTAAGGGCGATGTCGATCAATGCCTTACGAGTACCACGAGTACCGGTGAAGTATTCGAGTGGATCGAGTCCTTTGATGTAACCGGACTTGATTGGTAGTTCGATTGCGAGTCCAGATGCATCAGATTGGACGCCAAGCATACCAACGGAGCTTTTCATCTGAGAAATGTTACCACGAGCACCAGAAGTGATCGCGATAGCCATCGATGAATCGCGACCAACCATTTGCTGCGCTAGCAGGTCTTGGACGGCAGCATCGACTTTCATCCAGTTTTCGACGGTCAAACGGTAGCGCTCGTCTTCAGTGATGAAGCCTTCTTCGTACTGGTCGGAGATTGCGGCAGTTCGGTCTTCACCGCCCTTCACGAGTTCATCCATGCCATCAATACTATCGAAGTCACTCATACCCATCGAGAGGCCAGAAAGTGTGGCGTACTGGAACCCGACGTCTTTAAGGACGTCAGCGATTTCGGCCGTCTTTTCTTGGCCATACTGCGCGTAAACACTGGCCATGACTTTTTGGAGACGCTTCTTGGTCATTGCTTCATCTTGGAAGGTAAAGTCGTCTGGGAAAATTTCGTTGAACAACACGCGGCCCAGTGTCGTCGTCAATTGCTGGCCTCGGAACGGTAGCGTTACGAAACTCTGCAGCGCCGTGTGACCCTCGTCATATGACATCAAAGCTTCTTCTAAGCTGGAGAATCGCTTGGCGGTGTCAGCCGTTGTTTTGGATCCGGGACGGTCGTAGGTCAGGTAGTAACAACCGAGGACGATATCTTGCTCGATGTGCAAAATTGGCGAACCATCAGCTGGCTTTAGTAGGTTACGGTTAGCTGCCATGATATCGCGAGCTTCGGCCTGAGCTTCATCGGACAATGGCAGGTGGACGGCCATTTGGTCGCCATCGAAGTCGGCGTTGAAGCCTTTACAAACGAGCGGGTGCAATTGAATTGCCCTGCCTTCGATGAGTAATGGCTGGAAAGCTTGGATACTTAAACGGTGGAGTGACGGTGCCCGGTTTAGGAGCACGTACTTGCCCTTAATAACGGTGTCGAGGGCGTCCCAGACAACCGTTTCACCCATTTCGATCAAACGAGAGGCACTACGGATGTTATGAGCATGCTCGTTTTCGATGAGTTCACCGATTACGAATGGCTTGAACAGTTCGAGCGCCATCATTTTTGGCAGACCACACTGGTGAATCTTAAGCTCTGGACCAGCCACGATAACTGAACGACCAGAGTAGTCGACACGCTTACCAAGTAAGTTCTGTCGGAAACGGCCCTGCTTACCTTTGAGCATGTCACTCAAAGATTTGAGGCGACGGCGCTGACCAGTTGCGGCCACTGCGCGTCCAGAACGAGCGTTGTTGTTGTCGATCAATGCGTCGACCGCTTCTTGCAACATACGTTGTTCGTTACGACGAATAACTTCTGGTGCATTCAAATCCATCAGTTTCTTAAGACGATTGTTGCGGTTGATAACACGGCGGTACAGGTCGTTTAGGTCAGAAGTTGCAAATCGACCACCGGTCAGCTGAACCATTGGGCGCAGGTCCGGAGGAATGACCGGCAAGACGGACAAACACATACTCGATGGCTTGATACCGGCGCGGTCCATGCTTTCCAGTAAACGGAGTCGTTTCATCAACTTCTTTTTACGCTGGCCCTTGGCGTCTTCGGCTTCGGCCATTAGTTGAGCTATCAACTCTTTGAGATCTATTTCTTCCAACATGTCGCGCAGTGAGGCGCCGCCCATACCAACTTTAACGATGGCCCTGAGGTCATCGGGCAGGCTACGGAAATCAGTTTCGCTCATCAGCGACATTTTGACGAGTGAAGCCAGCTGGGCTTTGATCGTTTCAAAATCGACGGTAACTTCTTCCATTTCCTTGGTCTGAGCTTCGGCTAAGGCTTTGACGTTAGCATCTTCAGCTTCGGCGTCACGCTCGAATCGAAGCTTAATAGCTTCTTTAGCAGCTGAGAATTCAGCTTCTTTGTCGTGAAGCATTTTGTCACGCTTTTCAGTGTCAACACTTTTGACGATGTAGGCTGCGAAGTAGCTGACGCGCTCTAGATTCTTGACGGTCATGCCAAGTAATAGCCCCATCGCAGATGGCGTACCACGAAGGAACCAAATGTGCGCGACTGGAACTGCTAGGGTAATGTGGCCCATGCGTTCGCGGCGGACAATACTGCGGGTTACCAGCTCGCCGTTTTTATCGACGGCGGCTTCGCGGGAACGGACGCCTTTGTATTTCGCATCGTGAGGATTTATATCTTTAACCGGTCCGAAGATCCGCTCGCAGAACAATCCATCTCGTTCTGGTTTCTGTGTACGATAGTTAATTGTTTCCGGCTTGGTAACTTCGCCGTAACTCCAGTCGAGAATGTCTCCAGGACTAGCGACTGCTAGGCGAACGGCATCAAAATCTGCAATATCGGTTCCGTTGTTTGAGTAACGTTGGGGAATCATTAGGCAACCTCTTTCTCTTCGTTATCGCTTGTATCGTCAGCTGGTACGGTGACCGCTGCATCATCAAGCGTATTGTCTGTGTCGTCGTCACTGGTGACGATACTAAATTCTTCGGGAACAGCCTCTTCGGTCACATCGACGTCAGAAATTGATGACTGTGGTACTTCGACGACTGATGGATGGGTGGATTCTTCCTGAATGTTGTTTGCTAGAACCTCTTCGGCGTCAACGACGGTATTGGAGTGTACTAGGTCGACTTTAAGTCCAAGACCTTGCAACTCTTTAACGAGCACGTTAAAGCTCTCTGGTACTTTCGGTCCAACGATAGCAGTTTTCTTGATGATCGACTCGTAAGCTTTAGATCGTCCGTAGACGTCGTCCGACTTGATTGTCAACATTTCTTGGAGAGTCGTAGCGGCGCCGTAAGCTACGAGCGCCCAGACTTCCATTTCTCCGAATCGCTGAGCACCATTTTGAGCTTTACCACCAAGTGGCTGCTGCGTGACCATGGTATACGGACCAGTTGAGCGGGCATGAATCTTATCGGCAACCATGTGGTTCAGCTTAATCATGTACATACTACCAACGGTGGTACGTTCCTTGAAGGCTTCACCGGTGCGACCATCGTACAGGCGCTGCTTACCATCTTCTGGGAAACCAGCTTCTTTAAGAAGTTCCTGGATTTTGCTAACAGGCACACCGTTAAACGATGGGCTGGCGACTTTCATGCCAAGAGCACGAGCGGCCATACCCAGGTGGGTTTCGAACAACTGTCCGACGTTCATACGGGATGGGACACCCAGTGGGTTCAAGAGAATATCGATTGGCGTACCATCTTCCATGTACGGCATGTCCTCAACTGGTAGGATTCGGGCAATGACACCCTTGTTACCATGGCGTCCACCAAGCTTGTCGCCAACGGCAATTTTACGCATTTGGGCAACGAAGACCTGGATTTGCATGATGACACCGGCTTTGAGCTCATGGCCGTTTTCGCGGCTAAAGATCTTAACGCCGACGACTTTACCGTGCTTTCCATTGCTCATGCGCTGCGAGGTATCACGGACTTCTTTGGCTTTTTCACCAAAGATAGCGCGGAGTAGTCGCTCCTCTGAGCTAAGTTCTTGCTCTCCCTTAGGAGTAATCTTACCGACTAAGATATCACCAGGGTGAACTTCGGCACCGATGCGAACAATCCCATCCTCATCAAGGTGACGGAGAGTTTCTTCGGAAACATTCGGAATATCACGGGTTACAACTTCTGGCCCTAACTTGGTTTCACGGACTTCGATCATGAAGTCAACGATGTGCACGCTGGTGAGCGTATCATCTTCGACCAGTTTACGGCTGATGATGATGGCATCTTCGAAGTTATAACCAGACCAAGGCATAAAGGCCGCGATCAAGTCTTTACCAAGCGCTAACTCACCACCAGATATCGACATACCTTCGATCAGCACGTCACCGGCAACAACCTTGTCACCAGTACTGACGACAACCTTTTGGTTGACGCTGGTACCTTCGTTAGAACGCAGGAATCGCTGCGGTTCGTAGGTAATGCTACCCTCTTTGTACTTAACAATCACCGCTTCGGCGGTTGCCTGGGTGACTTCACCATCGGCTTCGGCCAACATGACCTGACCAGTGTTACGAGCGGCAACACCTTCGAGACCAGTACCAACGATTGGCGACTGTGGCTGAATCAGCGGCACTGCCTGACGTTGCTGATTACTACCCATGAGTGAACGGTAGACGTAATTCTTTTCGATGAATGGAATTAATCCGGCTGAGCTACCAATAATTTGGTTGCGAGCAGCATCGACGTAGTTGACGTCATCGGATTCAACTTCACCGGACTTGAGACGGAAACGAGCCGCGACGCGTTCGTCGACGAAATGACCGTCGGCATCAAAGCTCGCACCGGCACCGGCAATGATTTTGGCTTGTTCATCGTAGGCATCGAGATAGACGATGTCTGATGTAACTCGAGCCTTAACGGGCCAGGTAATCCGCTTCTCAACTTTTGCAAGCTTAGTGGCATCGGCAGCCGTAACAGTAGCGCCTTTCTTGACAAGAACTTTACCGTCAGCGTCTTCGAGATCAACTGCGGCAATATGACCAACGATATCGGCTGGAGTGGCTGCGTTGATGACCTTACGGTACGGGGTTTCGACGAAACCGTAGTCGTTCACTCGGGCGTAGTTAGCCAAGTTAAGAACAAGACCGATGTTGGCACCTTCTGGTGTTTCGACTGCACAGATACGGCCATAGTGGGTTGCATGGGCGTCGCGGACTTCAAAACCGGCACGTTCGCGCGATAGACCACCAGGACCCATCGAAGACAGGCGGCGTTTGTGGGCAAGTTCCGACAACGGGTTAATTTGGTCCATGAACTGCGATAGCTGAGAGCTGGCAAAGAATTCACGAACGGCGGCGACGATTGGACGAGCATTGATCAACTGTCCAGGAGTGACTGTCTCAATTTCGCTCATGCTCATGCGATCTTTGGTGTTGCGCTCCATGCGGAGCAGACCGATGCGGAATTGGCGCTGAACAAGTTCACCAACTAATTTAACGCGGCGGTTAGCCAATGAATCGATGTCATCAGCTGGTTCCTGCGTGTTGTTGAGGCGAATAATCTCAGCGATAATCGCTTCGATATCAGCCAAGCGCATGATCCGGTTTTCGAGCGTGTTTGGCACGTCAAGATCGAGTCGTTTGTTAATTTTATAGCGCCCAACGCGGGAGAAGTCGAAACGCTTGTAGTTATAAAACATGTTTTCGATCAGCGACTTTGCGTTATCAACCGTTGCCAAGTCACCTGGGCGTAAGCGGCGATAAACTTCGATGAGGGCATCGTTCTGTCCCTTAGTTGGGTCTTTGTCGAGGGTTAAGTCGATGTGAGAAACTTTGCCGGTATCGACATGATTGAAGGTTTCCTTCATATGGGCTTCGGTGACACCGAGAGCACGAAGCAAAGTTGTAACAGCAATTTTTCGTTTTCGGTCGATCTTAACGAAAATAGCACCGTTAGCAGCCGTTTCGAACTCTAGCCAAGCACCACGGCCAGGAATAACCTTTGCGCCGTAGAGTTTGCTAGTACCGTGAAGTTCACCAGTGAAGAAAACACCAGCCGAACGGATTAGCTGGCTAACAACAACGCGTTCTGCGCCGTTGATCACGAACGTACCACGGGTTGTCATCCATGGGTAATCACCCAAGTAGATTTCTTGCTCTTTAACTTCGCCGGTTATCTTGTTGACCAGTTCAACCGTTGCAAGCAATGGCGCTTCGTAACTAACGTTGTTCTCGCGAGCAACCGATTCCGGAAGTTTAGGATCACCGAAATGATAGTTCTTAAACGATAGTGATAATTTGCCACCAGTGTAATCGTCGATCGGGCTGATCTCTGCGAGTAATTCGCCAAGGCCTTCTGAGACAAACCATTGGAATGACTTATTTTGGTGATTTACTAAGCTTGGTAGATCGATTGAGCTCGTGTCATCGGTAAAAAACACGCGCTTTGATTTTGTTGCTGTAGTTTTAGCCATAAAGCTTCAACGCCCCCTGTATTTAATTGCTGCCATTTTTAACTAAATTACTAATCTCAACCAAATATAAACAACCACTAAGTAAGTGGTTAACAAATTTCAACTAGGCGAAACGTGCAAAAATTATAATAATACTTCTGTCTAAAGTTGATAATTAGTATTTTGCTTTAGTAGTGTTTGTTCGATATCGACCGAAGATTACTAAGCGAAGGTTTTGACTTTTCTGTTCACTGCTAAGCAATCAACCACAAGCGTCCTAGCTTACACTACTTCTTATATTCTATTATGCTCGGCTGCTGACTTTTTGTCAACAGCGCTAGCATACAAATCTGCAACTGTACGTAATTATTTCTTTTCAAGTTCTTTAGGGCTGTCGATAATCGCGTCGACAATACCGTACTTGAGTGCCTCTTTAGCAGTCAGCCACTTATCACGCTCCATATCGATATGAATCTGTTCCGGTTTCTGGCCAGTGTTCCCTGCCATGATCGTTTCTAATAATTGCTTGATGCGTAGGCTTTCGCGAAGATCAATCTCTTGGTCGGTAACTTTACCCCGGGTACCACTAGATGGTTGATGAATCATGACCGTTGCATTTGGCAAGACAAATCGCTTACCTTTCGCACCAGAGCTAAGCAAGAACGCAGCAGCCGATGCCTGTACGCCAATGCCAACCGTCTGCACGTCATTCGTGATGTAATGCATAGTGTCGTAGATAGCCAAGGCGTCATAGACGCTGCCGCCGGGGCTGTTAATGTAAAAATAAATATCTTTTTTGGCATCCTCTGATTGCAAGAAAAGTAATTGAGCGACGATCACATTGGCACTGGCTTCGTTGACATCGCTGCCAAGAAAAATAATACGATCTTTGAGTAGCCGCGAATAGATGTCATAGGCGCGCTCGTAACGGCCGTCGCTTTCGACAACAGTTGGGATCAGTATTGACATGGCGCCTCCTTCAAATAAGCAAAAGTTCTACTGACATAATACAAAATTGGCACTCTTACGTCAAGAGTGCCAATTTTTATTCAGCTGATGTATTGGTCATTTGTGTGTGAAATATCCACCAAAATGTTCGATGTCTAAAATTAATTGTCCGACTTTAATTTGAGTAAAACAGTGAGCTATTAACCGATTATGCTGATCATCATATACAGCTAGAAGTGGGTCTTCGGGGTTATTGCCATTGGGCCGTAATTCTATATCTTCTGTTGATAATCCGACAAATCCTACTTCTGTTTCAGATGCCGCAACTGTTATTTCTGTTGTTTGGTGTTGAATACGTTCTAACGCTAAAGTCATTTTATTTCTTGGTTGCTCCATTTATGTTTGCTTTGATGGCGGTCATCGACTTCTCGCTGATCATGCGGCTCATAAGTTCGCGACGATTTTCTGGCTTATCTAGCTCGGCTTGCATCGTTGGATCTGTGTAGCGTCCCCTCAGCAACTCAACTTGAATATTGAGCTCATCAGGCGATACTACGATGTTTTCAACTTCTGCAACTTGCGCAAGTACTAGTCCTGCCTTGACTCTAATTACAGCACCATCGCGGTTCTTTTCGCGGTGCGCTTTTTCGTCAACTCCTTCGGCATCAAGATGCTCCTGCCATGTCTGTCCACGGTACACTAAATTACGCTTTTCTTCGGCTTCGATGCGGTCAATCTCGTCTTCGATCAATGAGTCCGGAACAGTGATTTTCGTCGCTTTAGCAATCATTTCTAGCAGTTCATTATCGAATTCGCGATCGGCGTCTTGGTTGCGCTCATCGGTAAGCTGTTTTTTGATATCAGTCTTGAGCGCTGCCAGAGATTCGAACGGCCCAATATTTTTAGCAAATTCGTCGTCAAGTTTTGGTAGCTCAACGGCTTGCACTTCCTTAACTGTGACGGCGAAGCTAACCTTTTTCTTTCGTAGTTCAACTGATCCATAATCGGCGGGGAACGTGATGGCAAACTCTTTGGCGTCACCAGCTTTAAGTCCTATAATCTCATCTTCGAAACCAGGTATAAAGCTTTTGCTGCCGAGTACCAATGGGTAGTCATTTCCGTCAGCACCGGGGATGGCTTCTTTTGTCTTGGCATCGGTTCCCGTAAAGTCGAGTGTGACGGAGTCGCCATTTACGGCGGCCCGTTCTACGGTTGCGCGGCTGGCAGTGCGGGTACGCATATTCGTCAGTACATCAGCGATGTCTGTAGCAGCGACTGCTACAGCCTTGCGAGTGACTTTGTATTTACGATATTCCGGCAGAACAATCGCACCAATGATCTCGACTTCGTAATCGATTTCTAACTCGCTAAAAGGAACAAATTTTTTGATCGTAACATTCGGTTGAGAAACTGGACGAAGCTTAAGCTCTTGCGCTGCTTCAACATACAATTGATTAACGATTTCTTCGAGGAATTCTGATTGTAAAAAATTTTGATCAAGCTGCTTTTCTATGATGTGAAGTGGTGCTTTACCAGGGCGAAAACCTTGAATTTTTACGTTTTTGCCGAGCCGTTTGACTGCTCGCAAACGGCCAGCTTCAAGCACGTCTTTGTCGGCTGTGACGGTTAGTTTAGTAGTAGTGTCGTTGATCTTGTCTTGTGATAATTGCATAGTGTGCAATTGTAACAGGGCACGTGCTCCCTGGCTAGCCTATACCAGGAACATTTCAACCAATATGATTCCCGCTGCAAACCATACCACCTCGACTGCGGCCCCGATCGGGCGCTCAAACCACTGAATCCGGGTGTGGAATCTGAGCAACCACAACTTATTTGGTTGTATGTGTTTACCCCGTTTTACTCGAATATAATTTGGAACCCACATCAAATCTGGAGAAGTTGCTAGAAACGCACAAATACTAGCCGACACCCAATAATACGGTCTGGTTACGGCTAATACTCCGACCAAGGCCACGCAGAGAGATGCGTCAGCAATCAGCGTCCTATTAAACCATTTGCCGCCGACATCGTCGAAACCACTGACACCGAAGTGTGGAATCGCATCGACGAGAAAATGTGACAAGAATGCAAGTGGCAGTGCTACTACCGGATTTGCAATTGACAGTCCGATTACCGCTCCGCCTAGTGCGTGGTTGATAGCTCGCACAGGACTATTCTGCCTCGTCGAACACGTCTGTTTTGCGGTGATCTTTAACAATACTAACAATCCGCGACAAACTATGCGTTTCCTCAACGCCCGTAAGCAGATTTTTGAGCTTGAACTGCTGCTCGGCAAGCTCGTTTTCGCCGACAATAATAACGTGTTGTACCGACTTTTTTTGGGCAGTCTTAAACTGATCGCCAAGTTTCTTACCCGATAAATCGATCGCGACGTTTAATCCCATACTACGTAGTTCGGAAACAGTTCTCTGAGCTGCCTCCTGAACATCGCCAACAATTACGGCATAAAGATCAGTCTCTACTCGCAAGTTTGGTAGGAGTCCATGAGCTTCCAAGAAATTGGCTAACGGTACATCACCCAGGCCAAAGCCGACCGTAGGTACCGGATCCACACCAAATAGCGCGACCAGACCATCGTAGCGGCCGCCGCCCATCATGGCACGGTTGTTGTCAGGGTGCAGATCAAAAACTTCGAATACGATATCGGTGTAGTAATCGAAGCCTCGCATGAGAGTGCTATCGAAACGGGCGTTGCGGACGCCGTTATCTTCGAGTAGCTGGAGCGTAGCTCGGATATTAGCGATAGTAGCGTGGCTTTGCAAAATTTCTGGTAATTGCTCGAATTTTTTAGCATCTAGTACTTTGACCAGCCTTTCTAAAGCGCCGGCTTCGCGGATACTTGGTGTGAACAACAGATCGGCTTGCGCTAGGAACACGCCACGCTCCATTTTGTTCATCCGGTCGATAAGTTTTGCCATAGAATATGCCTGCGCGCCATCTAGGCCAAGATATTCACTCAATACAAAGTCCATAAATTTACGGCTGTTGAGGCGAATTTCGTACATGTCGTGGGTTGCGCCAAAACTTTGATATATCTGGTCAGCGATCAAAATCACCTCTAACTCTGCCTGAGTACTAGCGACGCCAAAAATATCGACGTTGAGTTGCCAGTGTTCACGCAAGCGGGCGCGCTGCGGCCGTTCGTAGCGCCACAAGTTAGGAATACTAAACCAGCGCAGCGGGTAACCTAATTCTTGACGCTTGGCGGCCACCATCCGGCTTACCGTTGGCGTCATTTCAGGGCGGATAACAACCTGACGGCCACCACGGTCAGTAAACGTATAAGTCTGTTCATTAACGATCTCATCGCCAGTTTTTGCTAAGTATAGCTCCAATGGCTCTAAAATTGGGGCGTCGTACTCCTCGTAGCCATAGCGGTGAACCACCTGACGGATCTTACCAAACATAAAGCTCTGTAAACGTTTTTGCTCGGGGTAAAAGTCGCGGGCGCCTTTATAGGGCTGAGTAGATAATGACATAGTTAATCCTCTAGTATAGATTGTAGCACTGTCACCGTGGGTTAGATGCTTATTTTGACAGTGCCGTGGTGGTTATATCGAATCAACGTTACGAGCTGGCAAATGTTTTATGAATTGAATAAAACTTGGAGCACCGAACAGGATTTGCGTGGCAATCGTAATAGCATGCCCCATAGTTGGAACAACTTGGTTGATGGCACCTGGCAAAATACTGTCTTTTGCCGTAACGGAGATGTCCAGTGCGCCGCGCCGCGACAAAATTCGTCGGCGCATGGCTGGAGTTATGCGAGGCAATGACGCCTCGATCATATGCATTGAATCGCGAAATGCAGGATTTTTTTGATAGACGGAAGGGTGCATACGGTCGCGACCATTAATCTCGCCAGCAATGCAAACGACTGAATGAATCGTATCCGGCCGGGCGGCGTAAGCATTGATAGCCGCACTGGCACCAGCGCTGACAGCCACGATAGACACGGCGTAGCCCTGCTCGACTAGCTCGTCGATCCGGCTAAGTAATCTTAGAAACTTCGGCTCAAACCGTTCACCGTCAATCCAATTTTTTTGAAATAACTCGGCATGTACCCCATACCAATTCCAGGTTTTGATAGCAAGAAGCTGCCCGCTAACGCGGGCATCACCGAGACCAGGAATGTAAATTACTGCATGCTTCATATAAGCATACTATAGCAGATATGAAGTAATTTGCAACATTAGTGAACTTATGGTTAGATAATTTGCTTATTTGATTTGGGTAACTTTACAGATTACTGGCACCGCAAGTTTTTCACCAAGTTATATGTGTGTTGGGTCGAGCATGTGGCTCATAGCCGAAACAGCATTAGCTACTCTATAAATGTTAATACCCCCATCTTCAAGTGTTACATACCAATTAACTATGCTCGATAACGCACCTAACACATAAATCTGATAGCTGCCATAAGCATCAGGGTGTGCATCGTCTTTGAAAAATCGACCGTCTTTAGCGTTTGGATTGTCCATAGCATCACCGCTACAAGTGATTTTTAGTATATCGGCAATGTACAATCCGTCTTGATAATGGCTCAAGTTATACGGTTCGTAATCAGTACTAATGTCATCTTCATGCATCCAGCCGTAATATCCGGCAAGCAAAACACCGCCATCCAGCATAGAGATTACCATTCTACGCTGATGCATTCGATCACCACCATGGTTTGGATTACGCTTACTCATTTTGATTAAACTTCTAAATTACTAAAATTTAGTAAGACTTTATAATATTATGTAATTAGCAAATATGTTAACCATATCAAAATTCTTCTAGAGATTTCTTGGTTCATTTGAATAGTACGTACGTTCGGAACTATCGGCCTTGACGACTTCCGCCACTGCGGCGTGCTCGGAGTAAACTCCTGTGCTGTTCTTCGCTCTGCGAACCGCTTAGATCGCTTCATGGTACCGGCTCTTAGCCCGGTCACTGCACCAAATAAATGGACCCACTTTAGTGGGTCCATTTATTTGGTGCGGATGAGAGGACTTGAACCTCCACGCCTTGCGGCACGTGCTCCTAAGGCACGCGTGTATACCATTTCACCACATCCGCATGCGACGACTCGGAATATTGTAGCGTGGTCTCTGTAAAAATACTAGTCTAGCAGGCTACTCGGCGGTAAAAGTACAGCCGGGCGTCACCGTAGGCTTTTTCTTGCAGTAGATCAAAATCGGCATCAAAATCTGGTTGGGAACTTGGCGGCAACGATACGACTAATATACCGCCCATGATCGTACTCAAAGAGATCGCGCGGAGCAGTGGTAACTGCACATTGTTATATGGTGGATCGCAAATAACGACATCGAATAGCTGCCGTGGCGAGGAAGCTTCGGTCCAGCTGACAGCATTAGCTTTATACACCGAAATCTTATCGCCAATTGCTAACTGCTCGATATTTTTTCGAATTGTTGTGACTGCGCTGGCGTCGGTGTCGAGTGCTATGGCATACAGCGCACCGCGGCTGATGGCCTCGTAGCTAATCGCGCCGCTACCGGCAAAAGCGTCGAGAACCCGCAAGCCCTCAATGTTACCAAGAGCATTGAATAATGCGCCACGAATTTTGTCGCTCATTGGGTGGGTTCGGTCATTACCGGGGGAGGAAAATGTTCGGCCACCCAACCGGCCGCTAATGACTCGCATGATTATTGCCTGCTCTCGACACGCCGGCTTCGGCGACGGCAGCATACCATACGGTCGCAACGGTACTTACCAGCATCGGCGCTAATTTTCGTCGTACCTGGCGAGCCAAACGAACCGTCCACCCGGATCTATAAAACTCGTCATAAATATTCATGCGGGCAACGTCCTGCGCAACGTGGCGATACCAAGTCTCGATGGATTGTTTCTGAAACGCGTCAATGTCGCTGGCCGATGGCAGACAACTTTTAAACGATAATGGCACTATCAGTGTGGCAACGCCCCATTCAAAGGCGGCATGCGTCGTGAATAAACCTTTCGGGCCCCACATTTTCCAGTTGTTGTGCAGCTGTTTTGTCGTCGTTTCGCCGGGCATCAGTAATTTTTCTCTGATGGTCGTCCGAGTCTCAATGCCCTTACCACTTCGCAGTTCAACTAGTTTTTCTTCGTAAGGGTAATGATGGGCGGGCGTCAGGCCATCGACTAGCGCATGGGCCAGCCAGGACGCTTCGAAGGCCGCCCGGACCTGATCGTCGGCAACTAACGCACCAACAAGTTTTTTATAATGCGAAGCGATTAATCCAAGCAGCTGGACGTCCTTGGCATCGAATGGTTGGATGTAATGCCATGGCTCATCTCTGGCGGGGCTTTTACGCTTGATGGCATCTGGCCCGTTGTCACCCTCGAAGTGGAGGATGGCACTGCTTGATGGAAAGCGGCAAGCTGGCGCCAACCGGTCGAGGTGGCGACGGGCGGCTTTATCGATTTTCTGGTGAGCACCGAGGAGCCGGCCTGATACTGCCGTCAGAGTTGAGCCGGAATACACTAGGCAACGTCCGCGAGCGAACCCCGATGGGGGTACTGTAATTGTGGCAGATGAGGATTATTCATACGTAATTTAATGCTCAGTTGAGATTCGTTAGGCTACGAAGTCGGTTAACGTGGGAAAGTAGCTCTGGGTATTGTAGCAAATCATTCGGTCCATCCAAGAATTCTTGAGCGCTGGTACGGGCGTCGGCGATTAGTTCGGTGTCGCTTAGTTTTGCTATTCGGAGGTCCAACTGGCCATGTTGCATCGTTCCATAGATTGCTCCCGGCCCCCGTAGTTCTAAGTCTAATTCAGCTAATTTAAAGCCATCCTGCGAAGTTTCAAGCGCTCTCAGGCGGCGGCTGGGCGGCTTAGAATCACTCAACATCAAGTAACAATATCCGGCGTCGCTGCCCCGACCAACCCGGCCACGAAGCTGATGGGCCTGCGCAAGTCCAAACCGTTCAGCGCCTTCGATCAGCATAATACTGGCATTTGGTACGTCGACGCCAACTTCGATAACGGTTGTCGCAACCAATATATCGAGCTCGTGCCGCACGAATTGTTGCATAATTAGTTGTTTTTCGTCGGCCTTGAGTTTACCGTGCAAAAGTCCGACTCGGCGATGCTTAAAATCTTTGGTTTTCATTTCTTTAAATACTTCCTCCGCCGAACGGAGTTTAAGACTGGTCGATACCGATATTAGTGGACAGACAACGAACATCTGGCGACCGGCCGCAAGCTCGTCGTCGATCTTAGCGTATAGCTGCTTACGGGAGTTCGGCGACACGATCTCGGTAGTGATCGGCTCGCGGCCTTTCGGCTTTTCGGCTAGAACCGACACATCAAGTTCGCCGTATAATGTTAGCGCCAGGCTCCGGGGAATGGGCGTCGCCGTCAAACTGAGCACATGGGGCATGTGCCCGGCTTTAACTTGTAATTTTTGACGTTGGTCGACGCCGAACCGGTGTTGCTCATCGATAATCACCAGTGCCAGCTTGTGCATTTCGACCGAATCTTGAATAAGGGCCTGCGTGCCGATCATCAATTTTGCCTGGCCGCTGGCGATTGCCGCCCGAGCTTTATCTTTCTGTAATTTTTTTTGACTACCGACCAGCAGAATGATCGACGAATCAAGTTTGAGTGGCTGAAGTAACGTATACAGCGTGTCGGCGTGCTGTCGAGCAAGTAGCTCAGTTGGCGCCATAAGTACTGTTTGCCAACCTTGACTCATCGCCATTACGGCCGCCATGGCCGCAACCACCGTCTTGCCCGACCCGACATCGCCCTCCACCAAACGGTTCATCGGCTGGACTCGTTCCATGTCCAGAAATATCTGCCAGCCAACCCGTCGTTGGGCATTCGTCAACGAAAAAGGTAAGCTGGCGACGAATTTGCGGGCTATCTGCTCCTCAAATGGAACGGTAACTGAAATTTCTTGCTGATGTTGCCGCTTATTCATTAGCGCCGCAAGCGTCAGCTCAAAAACTTCTTCGAAACCTAGGCGCCTTCTAACAGTTTGTAAATGTTCGCTGGAATCTGGAAAATGAATACCCAAAATAGCATCGCTTCGCTGCATCAGTCCGCGCTCATCTCGGAGCCAGACCGGTAAAGTTTCTGTTAATGTTGCAATGACCGGAAGTACTTGGTTTAAAGCCTGCCTGATCTGACGCGAAACGAGACCCTTGGTTTCGCGGTAAATTGGCACGATCCGAGCGGTATTTAGAGGGAACTCAGTGGCCAATTCCAGACTTGGATTAGTAATGCTAAACCGCTGGCTCTTTAGTTCGTAGACACCGGAAATAAAATAATCCTGATCAGCTTTGATGCTGGCCGCCCGGTATGGCTGATTGAACCAAACTAGTTTGACGCTGCCATCATCGCCTCCGGCGATCGCCTCGGTGATTTGCATACCACGGCGTATGTAGCGCGTGGTTGCATGGTGAATCCGGGCTGTAATGGTTACAAGACCTGGGCGGATGTCAGCAATACTAGTCGCGACTGAATAATCGTCGTAGCGACGTGGGAAGTTATCAATCAGTTCGCCTACAGTATGCAGGCCGAGCAGTGCATATTTTTTGGCGAGTTCAGGCCCAATACCTTTAAGATCTGTTAAGGGACTGTTTACTGTCATAGGTTCAGTATACGGTTTTAGACGGATACCGGGTTATTTGCAGACCAGTAAAAAGATACTCGGCCCAAAAAACATGCCAGCCAGGGGCTTCTGTACGGCTTTTTCGATAGTGAGGAGCATGCTGCGCGGCAGAGCTTTTTTGAGCTTGGCGCTGCGCAAATTAGATACCGACAGAACATTTTCTACCCGGAGTCCGGCATGGCTTAATTGCCGAATGACCGTTTTAGGATTGTGATTAACGAAAGCGATTTCTTCGTCGCGCTGGTTGGCCTTCGACCGGATATCAACTGGCTTGATTGGCAATTTTTGGCCCTTTAATAAATGCTTGACGCGGTTGCGAGCATGAGAATAATTGGCTACTTCGATTATTGCATAGCCGTCAGGGCTCAGCGTACGGGCAATCTCGGCGAATTCAGCGCTTGGATCTGGCAGATGGTGCATAACCCGAATCATCGTAATTAGCCCAAGTGATCCATCTTTGAACGGTAAAGAATCGGCCTGGACAAGCTTACGATCGACTTCTGGATGATCTTTCAGGAAATCTTTAGCGATGTCGAGCTGCTGCTGGCTCGGCTCAGCCAAGGTAACTTTGTCGGCGTAGTTTTCCAGAAGAACACAGAGACGTCCGTAGCCACCGCCGATGTCTATAGCGTGCGTAAAATGCTTACCTCTAAGTAATCGTTTGATGGCGACTTCCTCAGCAGCATGTTCGTAATCACGGCCGTCCCAGTACCGCAGATAATTATGCGTCGGGTCATTGTACTGATCGGCTTTTTTCTTGGTGACCAATTTTAAGCTGCTTTTCTGAGTGGTTGAATCGGGTGGTTGTTGCATTGTACGTCCTATTTATTACACTTACGTTATTTCATTATGGCTGGATTACCAAATCCACCCTAGTTGCCGGAGTATTCGACCAGCGCCGAATCTTTAAACGCCTTGCCACGACGGAGCAGTAATCGGTCCGCGCGAAAATCAGAGGCCGCAAACGTTTCGTTAGTAATTTTGACGCCATTAACGCTAACGGCGTTGCTGGTTAGCAAGCGGCGTGCATCCGAATTGCTACTAGCCAAACCGGTCGCAACCAGAGCTTCGATGACAGAACTTTCTCTTTCCATTAACGTAATTGAAGGAATTTCCTGGCGGAGCACCGCCAAAGCAGTTTCACCGGCATCAGCGATAGTTTGGCGGCCAGTTAAATATTCCGTAACCGTTTCGGCGAACCGCATGTCAATCTCACCGTGAACCAATGCGGTAACTTCTTGAGCGAGACGGCGCTGAGCGTACCGCTGCTGACGATTTTCGCTATGCTCCGCAAGAATCTCAGTAATCTCCGGTTGAGACAGCTCGGTGTATATTTTCATATATTCTTCGATACCTTCGTCGTCGCAGTTAATCCAAAATTGATAAAACTGAGCCGGCGATGTTTTATTAGGGTCGAGCCAGATGGCCCCCGATTCTGACTTACCAAACTTGATGCCGGTAGCCTTATTTATGACCAGTGGCGTTGACCAGACATTTACCTCGCGGCCAGACGTCCGGCGCACAAGATCGACACCGGCGATGCTATTACCCCACTGATCAGCGCCGCAAACCTGTAGGGTGACGCCGTACGTTTCGTTGAGGTGCAAAAAGTCGTAGGCCTGTATGAGTGAGTAGCTGAATTCAGCGTAGCTAATGCCACTGCCGGATTCGCCGAGACGAGACTGTACAAATTCGCGACCGAGCATTTGACTCATTGGAACATGCTTGCCAATATCGCGCAGAAAATCAACGTAATTAATTGTTTTGAACCAGTCGTAGTTGTCGACGATATCAAAGTCATAACCTTCGAAGATTTTAGTGTACTGCGCAGATATGCCGGTTTTATTATGGGCTATTTCATCTAAAGTCTTCAGCGAACGTTCATCATTTTTGCCATCTGGGTCACCGATCATACCGGTTGCCCCACCGACGAGCAACACTGCTCGATGACCGGCCTTAACCAGGTGCTTGACCATCATGGCGGCCGCGAAATTTCCAATTTGCATAGAACTGGCGCTCGGGTCGACTCCCCAATAAAAGGTAATTGGATCGCCGTCCAAGGCAGTCGCGTCTTTGTAAGTTGTTTGATTGACGAAGCCTCGCCAGGCAAGTTCTTCGGAAAGTTTCATCAGACTCCTTGAAATTAATTATTATTCTTACGTTCAGTATAGCCTACCCCCGGCTCCGCCGACAAACTCCCTCACTGAGAGTTGCCTGTGCCGTAACTATAAAACATAGGTGTTTTACCCAAACTATTGATATAATAGCGGGAAACATGAGGGAGAATAATTAACACGCATGAACACTTCTAGCGGACCAGGGCGGAGTCGTCGCCCTCGAAATACTTTTACAACAAAAAGCGGTAAAAATATTAAAGTAAATCGTACCATGGGTGACCGGTCAAAAGCCCGTAAGCTTAGTCGTGACGCCGACAAAGCGACCTACCTCAGCACTCTTCCAAAAGGTCGGATTAAACGCGTGCTCTACCGCCTGCACCCTAAGCGAGTCATAAAGTATTGGTTTAGCCGTGAGGGCGGCATCATGGCCCTCAAACTAACCGGCGTGGCCATCCTAGCCGGCTTCTTCTTAACCGTCGGGTTATTTGCCTATTTCCGAAAAGATCTCCCTAAAATTCGCGATATTGCCGGTAGTAACCTGGGTGGTAGTATTACCTACTACGACCGAACCGGCCAAACTGTTCTCTGGCAGGATTACGACGCCGTTAAACGATTACCGGTCGAAGGCAATCAAATTAACGACTACCTCCGCAAAGCTACCGTTGCTATTGAGGACAAAGATTATTACAAACACGGCGCCTTTGACACCCGCGGCATTCTTCGAGCAGCGTCTAAAGACCTGAGCGGTGGCGGCAGCGTCCAGGGTGGATCAACTATTACGCAGCAATTTGTCAAGTTGAATCAACAATGGACTGACGACCGCACCATTACTCGCAAAGTTAAGGAATTAATTCTGGCAGTCGAACTGGAACGGGAATATTCCAAGGCTGATATTTTAACCGGATACTTGAACATTGCCCCTTACGGCGGTGTCGAATACGGCGCCGAGGCGGCAGCTCGCGACTATTTCCAGATCGGCGCCAAGGATTTGTCGTTGGCTCAGTCGGCGATGCTGGCAGCAATTCCGCAAGCTCCAAGCTACTATTCGCCGTATGCTAGTCATAAATATAATTCTGCCGTTACCGTCGACACTTTCGACGCCGGCAAATTAATCGGCAGACAGCATTACATTCTCGATCAAATGGCTAAGCAAGGCTACCTAACGCAGGCTCAGGCTGATGAAGCGAAAAAGGTCGATGTACTAGCGTCCGTCAAGCCCCAGGCGACAAAGTATCAAAATATCAAAGCTCCATACTTCGTACTAGCCGCCAAGCAAGAGTTACAACAAGTTTACGGCAAGAACATGGTGCAACGGGGCGGCCTTAAAGTTACTACCACGCTCGACATGAACATGCAGACCAAGTCTGAGGAGCTAACCGCCTCTAACTTAAAGAATATTACCCGTTACGGCGCCGATGAGTCGGCCATGGTTGCAGAGGATGTCCAGACCGGACAAATCGTCTCGTTGGTTGGTGGTACGGATTTCTTCAATGCCGATCATGGTCAGGATAATTATGCTGCCGGTATTAAGATTCCACCGGGCTCCAGTTTCAAACCGTACGATTATGCAACGCTCATAAACAACAATAATAACGTCGGGGCCGGTTCGGTACTGTACGACAGTCAGGGTGCTATTCCCGGCTACCCATGTACCAATAAGAACAACCCAAAAATCGACAAGACCGCTAACTGCCTGTGGGACTATGATTTCAGATATCCCGGCGCCATTCCATTGCGATACGCCCTAGGCGGATCGCGCAACGTTCCAGCGATTAAAGCAATGTTATCGGCCGTACCCAACGACAATAGTAAATCCAAAGTTGATTCAATCAATAAAGTCATATCGACTGCTTCGGCCATGATGTCCAACACGTCAGACCAACAGAAAAATCAGAAAAGTTACAATTGTTACAGTGATGAAGCATTAACGCAAACAACACAGTGTTACGGTGCTTCGGCTATTGGCGATGGTGCATTCTTGCATCTTGACGATCATGTCAACGGCCTGTCGACGCTAGCACGCCTCGGTAACGCTATTCCACGAACCTACTTGCTCAAAGTCGTTGATGCCAGTAATAAGACTATCAAAGAATACACGCAGCCCAAGGGCACGCAGGTCATCAAGGCCGATACGGCCTATATCGTGAACGATATGGCCAGTGACTATAAAGCGAGTTATCTACCGGGCTCCTGTACCGATACCAGCTGTACGGCCCTCAACCGCGGTGGTTATAAATTCCAACGCTTCAACGGCTGGAAGTTTGCCGTCAAAACTGGAACTACCAATGACAACTACGACGGTTTAATGACGAGCTGGTCATCTAAATATGCTGTCGTCACGTGGGTTGGTAATCACACCCGTAATGTCGCCCTGACGACCTCAATGGAGGCGCTAACCGAGCCACTAGCCCGAGGTTTCATGGAATACGCCCACACCGATCAGAAACCGGTCAATTGGACGCAGCCAGCCGATATCAAAACTGGCCCGGCCTTCGTCATCCGTAACCATGTCGCCCTCGGCAGCATCGAACCGAGCCCGACCAACGACCTATACCCTGCCAGCTACACTGGCGGTGCCAAAGCCGACAATACTTCAACCATCACCGATAAAATTTCAGGCAAAGCCGCTACCAGTTGTACGCCGGAGTTAGCCAAGCAAACCGCCTACAATAGCAATGCCCAGTTCTGGAATATCGACCAGTTCATGGGCGGCAACGCTAACAGCGCTAGCAGCGTCAAAACATCGAATGTAGCTGTTCCGACTGACGATGTCCACAACTGTAACGATACCAAGCCGTCGATCACTCTCACCGCACCGAACAACTGCGGTAGCTCTTGTACGATTACCGCAACAGTGACGCAAGGCACCCATGCCCTCACCGACTCTGCTTACTCTGCAACCCCAGGAACGGTAACGTTCATGCTCGCTGGACAGGTCATCAACACCTCCAACGTTTCTGACTCACCGAGTACCGTTTCGTTCACGTACAGCCCGACAAGTTCCGGTAGTGGGGCCTTGACAGCTACGGTCGTCGATAGTGTGCTCTACCAAGCGACTTCTGACGCCCAAACCATTAGCTACGCTGCCGTAGCGGCCAATCCGATCACGACGTTTTCGGCCAGCCCATCCAAGTACACGTGGTCTGGCGGCGCTTCGCCGTACAATGTCATAGTTAGTAGCTCCGGCATAACGCTTTGTAGCACAGCTAGTGGCGATTGCGTGCCAAGTCCTAAAGTTCCTATTGGCACAAAAGTTACTGTTCGGGACAGTAGTGGTAGTTCACTCGAAACAACCGTTTCCGGTAGTCCGTAGCGCCTTTAATCTTTTTCTAAGAATTGATTGAGCGCTGTCCGAACATCTTTGACGCCGTACAAGTCCGCTGGCGCCTTGCCAGACTTCTGAACTGGACCGATTGCTCCGTCAAAGCCAAGTTTCTTAGCCTCTGATAATCTTTTGTCAGTATATGGTACGTGGCGAACCTCTCCGGACAGGCCGACTTCACCAAAAACGACCGCATTCTGTTTGAGTTGTAGGCCTTTTGCCGCCGAACCAATTGCTAGACAAATTGCTAGATCCGCTGCCGGCTCACGAATCTGCATACCGCCTACAATATTTATGTAAATATCCTGCTCGGCTAAATTCAACTTTGTTCGTCGCTCAAGCATCGCGATTAATAGATTGAGCCGGTTTAAATCGTAGCCACTGGCTGCTCGCTTTGGGTAACCGTAACTCGTTTTATTAACTAGCGCTTGGACTTCTACTAGTAACGGGCGAGTACCTTCGAGAGTCGCTAGCACGACGGATCCGTCACTGACCTGCCGCTCAGCTAATAGGGCAGCCGAGGGATTTTTGACTGGTTGCAGTCCGAGCTCCACCATTTCAAAAATACCAGCTTCGTTGGTCGAGCCGAATCGGTTTTTGATAGCCCGCAGAATCTTAAAGCCACCGTAACGGTCACCCTCGAGCTGCAATACGACGTCAACGACATGCTCCAGAACTTTTGGCCCGGCTATAGCACCCTCCTTGGTAACATGGCCGACCAGGATCACAGCCGTGTCAGTTTGTTTAGCGGCTAGTGTAATTAGCTGCGTACTGTTAGTAATCTGAGAAACGGTTCCAGCAGCCGACGCAATAGCATTAGCGCTGATTGTCTGAATAGAATCAACGATCACTAATTTATAGATGCCGCTGGCGATTGTTGCGGCGATATCGTCGGCCGAGCTACTAGTTGCCAGCTGTAATTCCGGACGCATCGTACCAAGCCGTTCAGCTCGCAGTCCAATCTGATAGGCTGACTCTTCTCCGCTGACATATAATACTGGTACATTAGCCGCTACGGCGTACGCCAGTTGCAGTAAAAGTGTACTCTTGCCAATCCCCGGTTGCCCGGCTATCAGGTTGACACTACCGCTTACGATGCCGCCGCCTAACACGTTATCGACGTCCAAGATACCGGTCATCAGCCGTGGCCGATCAGCCGAAACCGAGTCTGTTACCGATTGCGGCTGTAAAATAGTTCCACCACTAACTGCGGTAGTCATGGCGCTCTGCGTCAATTGCTCTTGCAGAGTGTTCCATTCGCCGCACTGTGAGCAGCGTCCGCTCCAGCTAGAGCTCATTGCTCCACAATTACTACACACAAATCGACTTGCTGGTTTTTTGGCCACGCGTACTCCCTTTTCTCTAGTGTACCATCCGGTTATTAACTAAGCCTTGAATGGTCTCAAATATTACTTAATTGTCTCAACATTCGTATTAAGGGCACTTGCTAGCTCAGATTCTTCGACAGCAACGGCGTTACGAGCTGAAACAATAGTATTGTATTTTGTAATCGTAGACTTGAGCGTAGCAACGTCTCCATTGTATTGAGCAACTTGAGCATTAAAACCGGCTACTCCAGCGTTATAAGCCTCAACCTGTCCAGCCGAGCGCATCTCCTGGAGGCCTGACTGACTTTGGCCGATCGCTGCTTGGCGAGACTGAAGTGTCGCTTCCTGCGCGGAAATACTGGTTTTTAAGGTGGCTAATTGGGCGTCGTATTTCTCGACAGCCGATTGCCTAGTACTGAATTCTGACTGATATTTATCGGCAAAGGCAACGACCGCTTTACGGTTCGTAAAGTAGCGTGTGTAGTACGCCTCCAACGGTGCTGGCAGATCGCTCACCTCAGTGCCGAAAATCGAGTGCATTTCATTTACGACATCTTTCGGCTCACTTTTGCGATAACCATCGACAGTATCTTTGATACGCTTATCTTTGAGGCCGGTGTCGTAATATGACTGCACCATCGCGTTGATTGTTGTTTTTTCGGAAGAACTTAGCCGGTCATAGGCACCGTGAAGCATCTCATGAGCTGCAGTAACCTCTGCTACCCCGCCGAGCCGCGGATCGGTCACGTTCAATAAGAATATACCGCTTTGGTTGCCGTGGTAACAGCCAAGTACGATACTTTGCTCACCACCGTTATTTGGACAACTTGTTTTGAAGATTGATTTACTATCGATAGCCGGAGCGTTGACATAAAAAATCTTACGACCATAACTGTTCATCGTCGTTTCGGAAGCTAGCGCCGAGACTTCTGCTGGCGGTGTATAGCCGCGCAGCTTGATGTAGTCAAAAATATCCTGTCGATTAACTGCTCCAAATCCAACAATAACGAGTAGTACGCTCAAGGTAATCAACGTCGCAAGCATGCTAGCGCCGCGTTGGTCGAGCAGTCTAAACCGGCCGTTTAAGCTCGTTGTTATTTCTATAGTTCGAGAAGTTTTATTCGTTTGTTGTTGCATAAGTAAGCTGGCTGTTTTTAGCTGCTACCTGAATAATATCACCCTTACTATACTTGTCGTCAAGCACATTAAGCGCCATTTGATCCTCGATAGTATCTTGTATGAGTCGGCGTAATGGTCTGACCCCGTTCTTAGCATCGTAACCATTATCTAATAGATACTGCTTAGCCGCCGTTGTCAGCTGAACGCTCAGGCCTTTTCGCTGCAAACGCGCCTTTAATTCCTCGATCTGTAGATCAATTATCTTAAAGATATCCTTCTGCGTTAACGCTCGGAAAACTATGGTTTTATCGATTCGATTTAATAGTTCGGGGCGCATTAACTTCTTGAGTTCATTAAGCACCTGCCCACGATTAGCCTCATGCAATGCATCGAGATCCTTCATATCACCGCTGTTGACTGCCCGGAATCCAAAGTTAGCTTCTTTCTGTAGTTTATCGGCACCGATGTTACTGGTCATGATGACAATAGTATTAGTAAAGTCAATTTTGCGACCTTTGGCATCGGTCAAATAGCCATCTTCAAATATCTGTAACATCATGTTAAAGACGTCTGGATGAGCCTTTTCGATCTCATCAAAAAGAACCAGGCTGTACGGCTGGCGGCGGATTTTGTCAGTTAATTGACCTCCTTCGTCGTAACCTACGTAGCCAGCTGGCGCTCCGACTAAACGTGAGACGTTATGATGTTCGCCGAATTCACTCATATCAATTTTAATGAGATTGTTTTCATCACCGAAGAACTCACGAGCTAGGACTCGAGCTAATTCGGTTTTACCAACTCCGGTAGGACCGAGGAATATAAACGAACCAATCGGCCGTTTCTCACTGCCGATACCACTGCGGTTTCGGCGAACAGCCTTAGATACCGCTTCGACAGCTTCGTGTTGACCAATTACATGCTTGCCAAGATTTTTTTCGAGCGACAATAAGAACTTAGCTTCAGAACGTATAACTTTTTTAACCGGTACGCCGGTCATCCGCGACACAACATCGGCTAAATCTTCGCTAGTAAGTACCAAACGTTTGTCGGCCTTGCTTGATTTAGTGAGTTTAGCAATTTCCTCAGATATTTGACTGGCCCGCGTTTTATATTGAGCAGCTAGTTTGTAATCTTCGCTATCAACCGCTTCTTCGGTACGGTTCTTAAGCAACTTCGCCTCTTTTTGTAAACGTCGTAGTTCAGGACTTGTCTTGCCTTTATCAACCCGCAAATGAGCGGCCGATTCATCGATCAGGTCAATAGCTTTATCCGGCATAAACCGATCATTCACGTAGCGTTTAGCTAACAAAACTGCGTCTTCTAACACCTCGTCGCTAATTTTTACACCGTGGAAGGCTTCGTAGTGCTTACGAAGCCCTTTTAGGATGGCCAGCGTTTCGGCCGGAGTAGTTTCGGGAACCTGGATCGGTTGGAAACGTCGTTCCAGAGCAGCATCTTTTTCGATGTGCTTGGAATATTCGGCAGTTGTAGTTGCGCCGATCACTTGAATTTTGCCACGGGCAAGGGCCGGCTTGAGAATATTGCCGGCGTCCATTGCACCTTCGGCAGCACCGGCTCCTACAATTAGATGCAGTTCGTCGATAAATACGATCGTCTTGGTATCTTTTTCTAGTTCATTCATCACTTTCTTGAGCCGCTCTTCAAACTCGCCGCGGTATTTTGTGCCGGCAATCATTCCCGCGAGATCAAGCATGACAATTTTCTTATCGATCAAGCTATCCGGTACGTCTTCGCTAATAATGCGCTGGGCCAAACCTTCGACAATAGCCGTTTTACCAACACCTGGCTCACCAATTAACACCGGGTTATTTTTAGTGCGACGATTAAGAATAGTAATTAGCCGACGAATCTGGTTATCGCGGCCAACAACGGGGTCAAGCTTATTTTGCTGCGCTTGCAGCGTGAGGTCGGTACCGTAATGATCAAGCGCTGTCTTCTTGGTCTTCTTACCGCGGCGCGATGTGCCGGTGACACTGTCATCGTCATACTGCTGGCGGTTTAAGAACTGCTCGAGTTCATTCATTAAGTTGTCGAGATCAATATTCATATCGCGGAGTAGTATAGTAGCCCGAGCATTCTTTTGACTAAGAATGCTAAACAGGATGTGCTCGGTACCACAAAATTCTTGGCTATAATCTTGGGCAACGTCATATGCCATCTTGAGTGTGAGTTTAGCAGTTTCACTGAGACCTTTAGCCCCCATGTTGATCACGAGCGTCTTGGGCGTCATGTTAAGCGCTAATCGAGCGCGATCAAGCGTTACGCCAGCGCCTTCCAGCATTTTGTTACCCATGCTGCCGTCTTGGGCAAGTACTCCCAGAAGTAAATGTTCGGTACCGACATAGGCACTACCGAAGCTGCGGGCAATCGCATCGGCGTGCTTAAGGCTTTGCAGCGCATTATTCGTCAAATGATTGAGGAATTCTTGGAAATCTGGTGAATTTGGCATCATAAAATTTATACCACCTTTCGCTAAGTGCTAGCTGTGAGTTTTTCTCTTTTTATAACCGCGGAAGTATGGATTCGGCTGATATATACATCATAGTAAATTGGCACTCTCACGTCAAGAGTGCCAATTGTTATTTATATCACATTAGAATTTGTGGTGACTAATTCACTACAGCCACTATCTACGATGATTATTACCGTTACTATTCGCCAAGTTCTTCGATGGCGTCGAGCAGGCTGTTCTCGAGATCACTCTTTTTCTTGAGCTTCGGTTGCTTCGGAAGCTCAGAGATTTCAATTTCGCCGTTACTGCTGCCAGCGACATCGGGACGTTCTGCCTCTATATCGAGCTCGTAGCCAGTCAGCTTACTAGCTAATCGCACATTCTGGCCACTTTTTCCGATGGCAATACTGAGCTGATCTTCCGGTACAATGACACGAGCTTTTTTATTAGCTTCGTCTAATATGACGCGCGTGACTTTGGTAGGGCTGAGCGCCTGAGTAATATACTCGACGGGAGTTTCAGCCCACACGATAATGTCAATTTTCTCCTGTTCGCCAACTTCGCTGACAACGGCGTTGACGCGGGTGCCGTGGCCACCGACAAACGTACCGACGGGATCGACACCAGGAACATTACTAGCGACTGCAATTTTACTACGAACACCAGCTTCGCGGGCTATGCCCTTGATTTCTACGGAGCCGCTCTCCATTTCGGGGACTTCGCCACGGAATAACCATTCGATAAATTCTTTATTACCACGGGAGACAACCAGTTGTGGGCCTCTGAAACCGCGTTCAACATCTTTTAGATACACTTTCAGGCGTTGGCCCGGGTAGTAACGTTCGCCCTGGATTTGTTCGCTGCGGGGCATAATTCCCTGTGCTTTACCGAGGTCAATGCGGGTTATGTTACCTTCGACACGAGCCACAGTCGCATTGATTACCGTACCGATTTTATCTTCGTACTCATTCATCACGATTTCGCGCTCTGCTTCGCGGAGACGCTGCAAAATAACTTGCTTGGCAGTCTGGGCCGCGACCCGGCCAAAGGTCTGAACCTGCTCGTGAATTTCGATCATATCACCGATAGCTGCGTTCTTTTTCATAACGCCAGCCTCAACCAACGATATCTCGTAAGCTTCATCGCCGATTCGCTCGACGACTTCTTTGGTGACGTAGGCATCGACTTCACCAGTATTTAAGTTCATCGTAACGCGAATTTCTTGTTCGCGGTCGCCGTAGTCGCGGCGGTAAGCGGCTGCCAATGCCTGCTCGACAACTTCTTGCACTGTTTCTTCGGGCAAGTTCTTCTCTTCGGCTATTGCTTTAATAGCAACACCTAGTTGTTTAAAATCCATATCCATTTTTATCTCCTTTATCTGATAACCTGAAAGTTTTGGTGGGTTTTTATGAAAAAATCCGACCAATTTGGGCCGGACGATCATTCCAATATTACTTTCTTAACGTCAAAAAGTCAATTTGAATTGTTCTCCTGCAGTAAAATGGTGATTGCTGGCAACCGGTTTTTGATATTATACATTTGATTTCATAAGCCATACCAGCAACATATAATTTGTTCTTATTTGAAAATAGGGCGGCACCTCCAATGGCTGGTAACGTTACACCAATCATGATGGTCGATTCAGTTCCATTTAACGTCTGACTCTCCAAATACGCACTTGAGCCATAAAATCCACTTACTGTCAGAGGAAGACTAAATTTGAGACTATTAATCTTTGGCTGCACCACAGCAGTTTCATCGGCTATTTGTTCTTCCGTTAAATCACCATCTACTATTAATAGTTGAGTCCGCCTGCTTGGCAAAATGAGCGTGTTATGTTTCTTGGCGTACACCGATATTTCATATCTAGCACTTTCGTGCGCTTTTTTCGACGAACTATTTACAAGTGCGCTGCCAATTGCGGCAATACTGCTTGCTGTGATGTTACTGACATTTGAAAATTCCGAACTGTTTGTAACACCAGTTACAGCACCAGCACTAATCGCCAAAGCGGCAACAGCAAGACTAAGACGCCAGGGGCTATAAAGGGAATTATGAATTGTACTTTCTACTTCAGACCGCGAAGGTCCTTTGTTGGCTTGATATTTACGTTAGTGCACTTAACAGTGCCCAATGTAATTAAACAAGAGACTTAGTAATAATGTACTACGTCAAATACAATGTCCTACACATTGCTGATTAAGGACAAATTGGGGTCGTCTTCAAATTCGTAGCCTGCTACACTAGTTACATTGAATTGGAGGCTTTAATGACTAAATCTGTAACTCGCTTATTTCAACAATTCCAACCTGCACGTTATGGCCTGGCACTTGATCTTAACCAGGACGATATGACCTTCAATGGTACTGTCATGGTTCAAGGCAAGAAAACTGGCCGACCTTCGCAGCGTTTAACTTTCCATCAAAAAGATTTGAACATTACCGCCGCGACGATAATCAAGCATGACAAAAAAGGCGACAAAGTCATTGAAGTAACCCGCATTAATAAGCAGAAGAGCTTCGATGAAGTTCGTTTGCATACCGATGAAATGCTCTATCCGGGCGAATATTCGGTAAATATTATTTTCGGCGGTAAAATTACTCGGCCAATGAATGGGATTTACCCCTGTTTCTTTGAGCATGACGGCCAGCAAAAACAGCTCATCGCAACCCAATTCGAGAGTCATCACGCCCGCGAAGCGTTTCCTTGTATTGACGAGCCGGAAGCTAAAGCTAGCTTCGATTTGACACTCATAACACAGGGCAAACAAATCGTGTTAGCTAATACGCCGATAATGGCGCAGACTACTCAAAATGGGAAGCAAGTGACAACGTTTGAGACGACACCGCGAATGTCCACCTATCTACTTGCTTTTGCTTGCGGTGAGTTCACGCATTTGGAGGCGACAACAAAGCATGGTGTCGTGGTAAGAACGTACGCTACGCCAGATAACACGAAACACACGCAGTTTGCCCTCGACGTGGCGGTCAAATGCTTAGAGTTTTATAACGAATACTTTGATATACAATACCCACTGCAAAAATGTGATTTCATCGCGTTACCGGACTTCGCCAGTGGCGCTATGGAAAATTGGGGACTTATCACGTTCCGCGAGCAAGCCCTAATTGTCGATCCAAAAAATACTTCTCTCAGTCTCAAACAATACGTTGCTAACGTCGTTGCCCACGAGCTTACGCACCAATGGTTTGGCAATCTGGTCACCATGCAATGGTGGACCGATCTCTGGCTTAACGAAAGTTTTGCCAGCTGGATGAGCTACTTGGCAGTCGACGAACTGTTCCCGGACTGGAAAGTTTGGACCCAGTTCATCGTTGACGAACAAAGCTTAGCACTCAAACTTGACGCCCTAGAAAATACTCATCCGATTCAAGTCGTGATTAACCATCCTGACGAAATTCGAACTATTTTTGACGCAATCAGCTACGAAAAGGGCGCTAGCGTCTTAAATATGCTGCACAATTACCTTGGCAAGGATGATTTCCGCGACGGGCTGCGACTCTACCTCAAAAAACATGCCTATGGCAACACCAAGGCGACCGATCTTTGGGCCGCTTGGGAACAAGCTTCCGGTAAGCCAGTTGGTGACTTTATGGGCCAATGGATTGGCAAATCCGGCTACCCGATCGTAACTGCGAATATTTCTGACGAAACGCTTACTACTGCTCAAGAACGTTTCTACTTAAATCCAGCCGCTAAAAAAGAACAACAGACCTGGCCCGTGCCATTATTAGCGAATATTTTAGCACCGGAAGAAATTTTGGAGAAATCATCAGCTGTAGCCGCAATAACACGCGGCGAACAACCGATACTGCTCAATAAAGACCGAATGGGATTTTTTCGGGTGGCCTATAACCCCGAGCACGTCGAAGTGCTAGCTGCCAGTGTTCGGAGTGGGGCATTAAGCGAGCTTGACCGACTCGGGCTACTGGCCGATGCATTCGAAGCCGCTAAAGCTGGCTACAGTAGCAGCGTTGACGCCTTAAAGCTCCTAGAAGCGTACGGCAACGAAGATAGCTCCGTCGTGTGGGACGTAATGGCTGCCGGACTTGGCAGTATCCGCGGCGTCATGGACGACGAAGATCTTCGCACTGCAATGAAGCCATTTGTTCGTACGCTAGTTGGCAAACAATTAGCTCGACTCGGCTGGGAAGAATCAACGAGCGATACCCATTTTGATTTATTGTTACGACCCGTCATCCTAGGCCTCGCTTCGTTCGGAGAAGAACCGTCAGTGGTAGCCGAAGCAAAGAAGCGATTTGCATCCATGAAACTACCCGAAGATGTCCATCCAGACATCCGTGGGGTCGTCTACGGCACCGTATCACGCCTTGGCGGCGAAGCTGAGTTTGAGAAATTGCTCGCAATGCATAATTCTAGTACCAACAGCGAGGAGCGCGTTACCCTGTCGGCTTCGTTGACGAACTTCGAACAACCCGATTTGATCGAAAAATCCTTAGCGCAGATCAAGCAGGAAAACGTCCGTTTGCAAGACGCCGCATATTGGGTGGCGTACAGCTTTGCTAATCGTTACGCCCGCGACAAAACCTGGGATTGGATGACAGCCAACTGGGATTGGCTCGAGAATAACATGGGCACTGATCTCAGCTTCTTCCGGATGCCAAATTACGCCGCCCGTTGTTACAGCGATATAGCGTTCTTACCAACCTACTCAGCATTCTTTGAGAAGAATTTGTCACCAGCTTTTGAACGCCCGATCAAACAAGGTATTGAGACTATTGAGTGGCAAGCAGCATGGAAGCAACGCGACCTCGCGGCCATCAAAAAATACTTTAGCTGAGCCGCCGCTGGCACGCTTTAAATAAAATCATCTGGTTACTATCCGTCATCACCTAGAAAATTGCGTTCTACAGGTGTTAAACCGACTCGGAGTGCCTCCAGAAAAACTGAGCGGGTCGAGCGATCAGATACCTCAAGAACTTTTGAAATGCTCTTTTGTATAGCTCTTGGTAAATTATACAATTCAAATTCAGGCGGATTAATTATTTTGGCTGCAGGTTCTAATTCGACAGTTTCACCAACAGAGTACAGCTTGAACATCGAAACAAATGATGGTTGAGTCGGTAGCGTTTGACTAAACACTAATTCTAAGTGGTTTCGTTTATATTCACCATTCATAATAATATTATGAATTAATTCTAAGTAAATGCAACATGAGCAATACTGGCTAATTTAGCAGTATGAGAGAAATCAGTACCGCTAATATAGTAAATCTTCGAGGAAGCTCATGATCTGAAAGTCCGTTCCGGCTACTTCGACCGCCGAAAGCAGGTAACCTTTCTGCCATTTTGATTCTTCCATCCAGATTGTAGCTCCGCGGCGCATTTGATTGAGTTTAGTAATCGTGATGGCATCTGAGCCACCGCCTTGGTCGTAGTTTTTATAGTATTTAACTTCAACGAATTGAATAATGCCATTTTTGCGAGCAATAATATCGATTTCGCAGCGTGGACGGCGAAAATTTTGTTCGACAATTTCAAAACCACGCATTTCGAGGTAAACTTTAGCAGCCATTTCGGCCTTACGACCCGTTTCAGTTGACGTCAAAATTAGTCCCTAAATGTCCATCGGTGTTACTCCATCTATACATCCCCGTATTGCGTATTTGGATATTGCTGTTGCTCATGAATTTATTGTACCAGAGCCTGCAAGGGCTTGTAGGACATACGGTGCAATGGAGTGGGACCAAATTGACGTAGCGCAGCCACATGTACAGCCGTACCGTAGCCGACGTGACGCTCGAAACCATAGCCGGGATACAGCAAAGCCTGCTTAGCCATGAAATCGTCGCGGGCAACTTTAGCAATAATACTAGCTGCACTAACCGCGGGCACGCTGTCATCGGCCTTAACCATGGTTTCGGTTTTGAGATTGTCCGCTAAGAAATTAAAACTACCGTCAATGATAACAACGCTGTAGGTCTGCGAAATTTTATCGAGAGCCTGTTGCATAGCATGCCTGACTGCCTGCGTCAGACCGTGCGCGTCAACGTATTGGGCGGAAGCCCAGCCAATACCATATGACTGAGCATTTTTTCTGACGAGCGCCGCGACTGCTACCCGCTGCGACTTGGTCATTTTTTTAGAATCGCGGAGACCATCGATTGGTTTTGAAGTATCCAAAATGACAGCCGACGCTACTACCGGTCCTGCCCAACAGCCTCGGCCAACTTCGTCGATGCCAACTACTATATTCATCTGGTCAGTATATGTCGCCATAGCGAAAAACATGGCATGATTTAATCAAAAGTTCATCTTATCTATTAAAAATCTTAAAATAAAGAGACTTAAAAAGCCCCAAATTTGGGGCTTTTTAATTAACGACTAGTGACGTTTAAGCGGCTTCGGAGGTTTCGGCTGCAGGAACTTCGGCTTTTGCACTTTCGATAACGGGCAACTCATTGACGGCACGCTTGTCAAAGTCAACACCAGTTAATCGAGCAGCCTTACCGGTTCGTTGACGCATGTAGGTCAGGTAGTTACGACGGACTTTGCTTCGCTTGGTAACTTCAACGGCGACAATCAGTGGACTGTGCATTAAGAAACTTTTTTCAACACCGACACCGCCCTTATTACGGCGAACAGTTATACGGCTGAGCGCACTGCCTTTTCGATCAGTACGAATAACCAGACCTTCGAAAATCTGTACGCGCTCTTTACTACCTTCACGAATCTTTTGCGAGACACGAACCGTGTCGCCGCTACGGACGTCTACGACCGCCGGCTTAAGAAACTTAGCCTCTAACTTTTGAATAATTCCTTGCATATCAGTCTACTTTACAGCAATTAACCTCTTGGCACAAGAGTTATTGTTGGATCTAGCCGACGACGCGGAAGACTTCTTCGAGCGTCGTCTCACCTCGGACAACTTTAAGCATTGCATCTTGCAACATGGTCCGTAGCCCGCTAGCCACCGCGACTGTTTCAATTTGCTGCGTTGAGATTATCTCGTCATTTGGATTTTCTAGCAGCGCTCGAAGCTTATCGGTCATCACGAACTGTTCACGAATTGCCATTTGGCCCTTGAAGCCATATGGGTTGTCAGCTGTTATGCCCGGCTTGTACAGCTGCAAGTTTTCGAGATTCGGCCGTAGTTGCTCCGGTAGTGTGTCAGTTACGAGTTTGATCTGACGAATTTCGACCGGAGTGGCGGCGTAGGCTATGCGGGTAGTTTCGTCGAGCTTTCGAATGAGCCGTTGGGCCATAATTAGCCGAATTGCCGAAACTAGTAACGGGTTTTTACCGACAACGTCGGCTAAGCGCGTCAGCGCTGCCGAGGCGGAGCTAGCGTGAAAGGTGCTCAGCACTAAGTGCCCGGTAAGCGCTGACTGTAGCGCTGTTTTAGCAGTATCCATATCGCGAATCTCTCCGACCATCACAACGTCCGGGTCGAGTCGCAGTACTGCCCGAAGTTTTTCGCCGAAGCTAGTGTCTTTGCCGTTTTGGGCGCTTTTAACAGAAATTTGGGTGATACCAGGAAACTGGTATTCGACTGGATCTTCGATTGTGATGATTTTGCGCGACTCAGTGTTGAGCGTATTGAGCATGGAATACAGCGTAGTAGTCTTACCGGAACCGGTCGGGCCCACGACCATCACCAGGCCGCTCGGCTTGGCAATAATTTCGTCCACGACGCTGCGTTCGGCCACGCTCAGCCCCAACCTATCGAGCGTGTACATACTGGCGTCCATATTGAACAAGCGCATTACGACGTCCATTTGATTGATCGTCGGTACCGTTTCCAGTCGGACGTTAACATAGACTAGTCGGCCGTCGGCCATTGTCACTTTGTGGGCGATATGGCCCTGCTGGGCTTCGTCAGACGCCGTCGATACATTGCCGGCACTGGCTATCGCTGAGATCAGAATGCGGTATTTTTCGAGTGACAAGTTAGCAATAATATGGAGTACACCATCGATGCGGAATCGGATTCGTACCCGGTCTGGTTGCGTCTCAATGTGAACATCCGAGGCATTCAGAATATGCGCTTGGCTGACCAAGTAAGCCAGCATATCGTCGGCCCGGACCTGCTCCAGAATATCCGAAATCGTATCTATGGAACTAGCTTTTGTCGTGTCCTTAATATCGATATCGTGATAAATGACCTTTTCAGGTGGGTTGTACAGTCGCATGTAATCGGCGTAACCGGTATCAGAAATAATAGCGAAATTAATGAGCTGATCTTGAAAACGAGCCTTGATCATCGCGATGGTTTGCTGCGATGTCGTCGTTGTAATACCGTACAAAATATTATGCGGGTCGGCCTGCAGCGGAATAACGCGGAGAGAATATAGTTCGTCGTTGGTGAGAATATCCTTAAACAAAGCTTTGTCGGTGATCAGCGAGGTATCGATGTAATCGTAGCCTAGTACTCGAGCTCGGCGCATGGTTGATTGTTCTTCATCGAGACGGACGTTATTACTCATAAGCATAAGTATAAAGCTTAGAGCCGCATTATGGAATCTCGATCTTGGCCGTTAGAATAATTGGATGCCTACAATTATCGTCATTGCTCACAATTTACGGAGTACGCACAATATCGGTTCGTTGTTGCGGACAGCCGAGGGCCTTGGTGTTAGCGAAGTTATTATGACTGGCTATACGCCGCATCCTCAGCAAATCGATGACGAACGCTTACCGCATATCAGTCGAAAAATTCATGCTCAAATCAGCAAAACTGCTCTCGGCGCCGAGAATTCTCAAGCCTGGAACTACCAAGAGGATGTTCGCACCGTGCTACAGAAGCTCAGGCTAGACGGCTTCGTGATTGCGGGATTGGAGCAATCAAACGAGTCGATAAAGCTACCAGACTATCGCTCGCCAGCTAAAATTGCCGTCTTACTCGGAAGCGAAGTGACCGGTATTGATCCGTTGTTGCAAGCCAGTTGTGACGTCCTGTTGGAAATCCCAATGTTCGGTAGCAAAGAATCGTTCAATGTGGTGCAGTCGGCAGCAATGGCCCTGTACCAGCTAGTTTTCAAATAAGCTATAGCAATGTGCTAAAGTAATACATAGCCCAAAAATTAACAAAAATAGCAAACATATGGCCTTAGCAGCAAAACAACCTACTCGGCCCAAGGCCAAAGTAACACATAAAAAGCGCAGCGGTAAGCACCACCGTCAGGGTAAAGATTACCTCAAGTCGTACTGGCCGTATATTCCTATGCTCATTATTGTCGCTGCCGGACTATTTTTGAACAGTTTCCTAGCTGGAGGTAGCAAGGTGCTTGGTGATTCCAGCGACCTCAGCAGCGCCAGCTTATTAATTAGCACGAATGCACGACGCACTGCGGCCAAAGAAGCGCCATTAACGCTGAACGCGCAGCTTAACGCGGCGGCCCAGGCTAAAGCCAACGATATGTCAAAACGAAATTATTGGTCTCATGACACGCCCGATGGCCAAGCACCTTGGAGCTTCGTGGTTGCCAGCGGTTATAGTTATCAAAAGGCTGGTGAGAATCTAGCATACGGCTTTTCGGGGGCCGAGCCGGCAATCATTGGTTGGATGAATAGTCCAGAGCACCGCAGTAACGTCCTGAATGCTGACTACCAAAACGTTGGTTTCGGCGTTTCTAGTAACCCCAATTATCAAGGTAAAGGGCCCGAGACAATAATTGTCGCTCTATACGGCACGCCGTCCAGCGCAAATGCCCTTAGCCAACAATTTACTGCCAGCGGCCGCCCGGGGACAATTGCTTCGGGCACAGCCGAGCTTCCAGCTACTTCTGTTTCGCGGATACAGCAGCTTACGGCAGGCCAGGCGCCGTGGAGTCTGGTAGTCGTATCGACAATACTTGGCGCTATGATTACTATATTTATTACGCGGCACGGGCTATATTGGCACCGACTTATTCGCCGCGGCGAACATTTTGTACTAGTTCACCCGTTGCTCGACATTGGAATTATTTCGACGGCGACAGCTGCGTTTATTCTGTGCCAAGCCAGTGGCGTCATTCGATAGTAAACACGTATGCACTACTGAATTTTGATGTTGTCGGCACCGACGAGATCGCGTATTTTTGTAAGTCCTTCGCTCTCACGGTCAAGCCCGCTCGGTAGTTTGATCGCCTGTCGAGCTTCGGCTTCGCCGAGCACCAAAACAACTTCTGTCGAACCGATGAACATATCAAGCATTTGCTTGAGGCTTTGCAGCATTTGCTGATCTTTGCTGTCGCTGACACGGACATAAATACGTTGCGGCGTGGTCGTTTCGGCAACTGCTTTGGCACCAGGGCCGACCATTGGTACTTTTTTAGCTTTGACTGGCTTAGGGACTTTGGGTTTGCGGCCAGTTGCCTGGTAGCCGGTCGCCTGGTGGGTTGTTATCTCACGGGCATCGTCGACCATAACTTTGATATCGCTGCTGATGTTACCTTCGCGGTCTTTGGCGCTGATCTTTCCGCGCACCAGTACTATTCGGTCGCGCTCCCACAACCCAGCAGTTTGCTGGAATGCATTAGGGAATAAGATCAATTCGATTTCACCGGATTGATCTTCGAGCTTTATGAATGCCATTTTCTGACCATTCTTGGTGGTTATCTCGCGTATTTCACTAACTGAACCACCAATAATAACTTGTTTACCATCGTGGCCCGAGGTCAACGTCTTAATAGGAACGCACTGCTCGTTCAAATACGCGGCAAAAACTTCGAGCGGATGCTGGCTCAGATACAGGCCGAGTAGTTCTCGCTCCCACAGGAGCTGTTCTCGTTTATCGGCCGGTGCTGGAGAAATTTGGAGCTCAAGCTTTGGCGCCTCGGCTGGACTGCCGTCAGAGCTACCAAATAAATCGGTCTGCCCACTGCTCGCCTGTTTCTGGGAACGGGAGGCAAAAGCTAGCAGCGTGTCAATATTGTGCAGTAGCGTCGTTCGTACGCCGTAACGATCGAAAGCGCCAGCTTTAATAAGGCTTTCGATCGCTTTGCGATTGACGACCCGACAATTTACCCGGGTAAGGAAATCCTCAAGCGAATTAAACTGAGATTCATTGCGGGCCCGGAGTATCTCATCGACCGCTCCGGCACCGACGTTTTTTATGGCCAACATCCCGAACCGGATTTGCTTTGAATCCGGCACGACCGCGAACTCTAAGAATGATTCGTTAACATCCGGCGTCATAACTTTGAGCCCCATGTGCTTACACTCGGTGATTTCAATCGCTAACCGGTCGGTGTCGTCGTAGTCGCTGGTCATGAGAGCCGCCATAAAGGCTTCTGGGTAGTGCGCTTTAAGAAACGCCGTTTGGTAGGCGATCAGTCCATAGCAGGCCGCGTGACTCTTGTTAAAACAGTACGCCGCAAAGTCTTCCAACTGCTTCCAGAATTTCTCCATGACAGCTGGCTGGATCCCGGAAACTTCCTGGCCGCCCTCGATCATGCGCTGGCGCATTTTCCGCATGATATCAATCTTCTTCTTACCGATTGCCTTACGAAGGGTGTCAGCTTCGCCACCGCTAAAGCCACAGACCTCTTTAGAGATTTGCATCACCTGCTCTTGGTAAACTAGGACACCGTACGTGTTTTTGAGTGAGTTTTCCATGCTCGGGTGCGCATACATAATTTTGCGCTCGCCGTGCTTGCGTCCGATAAACTCATCGATAAACTGCATTGGGCCTGGGCGATACAGTGCTACCATGGCGACGATATCTTCGAACGTCGTTGGTTTTAAATCACGCAGATACCGCTTCATACCAGCCGATTCCAGCTGGAACACTCCAGTCGTATCGCCACGCTGTAATAATTTATACGTATCTTCGTCGTCTAGTGGAATGGTGTTTATATCGACGTCTATACCGTTAACACGTTTGATGATACGCAGGCAGTTTTTGATTGTTGTTAAGTTAGACAACCCAAGAAAGTCCATTTTAAGCAGGCCAAGTTCTTCGACGGTCGACATTGGGTACTGCGTTGCAACAACGCCCTTTTGAGCCATTTCAAGTGGCACGAATTTATTGATATCATCTGGCGCAATCACCACGCCACAGGCGTGCACGCCGTGTGAACGAATCGTGCCCTCTAATTGCAATGCCAGATCGAACACTTGCTTCGAAGTTTCGTTCGTTTCGTATTCGCGCTTAAGATCGGCGTCGGTTTCGAGGGCTACCGCTAATGGAACCTGGTTGCCTTGGACTGGAGGCGGAATCATCTTGGATAGTCGGTCGGCCTCCGAATATGGCACCTGCAACACCCGAGCAACATCGCGCACAGCGTTTCGGGCAGCCATTTTTCCGAATGTCACGATGTTGGCAACGCGTTCGGTGCCATATTTCTCGACGCAGTATTGAATAACTTCGTTGCGGCGCGTGTCCTGGATGTCAATATCGACATCCGGCATGCTGATTCGATCCGGGTTCAGGAATCGCTCGAACAGCAGACTGTATTTGAGCGGATCCAGCTCGGTAATGCGCAGAGCGTAGGAAATAATCGACCCCGCCGCACTACCGCGACCCGGTCCAAACACGATTCCCTGCGCCTTACCCCAACTTATAAAATCAGAGACGATCAAGAAATAGCCGTTAAAGCCCATCTGATCAACAACGCCTAACTCGTACATCGTCCGGGTTAGAACAGGCTCAGGTAGTAATTCTTTGATGGCTTCGATGGACATAGCGGCCGCATCAACTTCAGAGGTATCGGCGTAGCGCCGAGCCAAACCAGTGAACGTTAATCGATCAAGAAATGTTTTTTCTGTTTCTCCGTCGGGAACCGGAAACTTAGGAATCAGGATTTTGCCCATTTCGATTTCAACATGGCATCGTTCGGCTATCCGGCCGGTATTCAGAATCATTTCGGGGTAGTCAGCCCCCCAACGCTTAATAATCTCGTTCGGATCGGTGACGTGCAGCTCAAAGTCGCGCAGGCTAAAGCGCTTTTCTTCTGATAAAAAAGCTCCAGTTTGAACGCAGAGCAAAATCTCATGAGCGGTTTGATCTTGATGACGCAGGTAGTGAGCGTCGCAGGTGACGACACAAGGAATATCAAGTTCACGCGATAATTTGATTGTCTGCTCGGTTACGGCGACTTGCTCATCCCATTTACTGGGGTGGTCAGGGTGGCCATGATCTTGAACCTCTAAGTAATAGCGATCACCGAAGACTCGTTTGTACCACGCAGCCGTCTCGACAGCCTTGTCGTATTGGCCGTTACGCAGGGCGTCACCAATCTCGCCACCGATACAGGCGCTTAAGATAATTAAACCTTCATTAAACTTTTCGAGTAATTCGTGATCAACGCGTGGCTTGTAATACACGCCCTCGAGATTGGCGATTGTCGAGAGCTGCATCAGATTCTGGTAGCCCTGATTATTCATCGCTAAAACAATAAGATGAAAATAGTTTTTATCTTTGGTCGGGTCACGGTCGTGCCTCGTCCGCGGCGCCACATACGTTTCTATACCGATGATCGGCTTGATACCCTGGGCGTTTGCCTCTTTATAAAATTCGATCACTCCGCTGAGCGTTCCATGGTCGGTTATAGCCACCGAATTCATGCCATTTTCTTTGACATATTCCATGAGTTTCGGTATTTTAGTCAGCCCGTCGAGTAGGCTGTATTGTGTGTGATTATGCAGATGAACATAATCACTCTGTGAGAGTGCTTCTGATGCCAACCTAATACCCTTCAAGCGTTACAAATATACGTTCAATTATACGCTAGTAGTAATCGCTTGACGACTGCCAAGTTTACAACAGCTGACGCAAAACAGCTGTCAGATAGGCTATTTTTTTATAAAATCTTTGATGTGCTCGACTGCGTGGTGGGCATCAGATACGGCTTTTTTGAGATCTTTATCATTGGCCTTACCTCCCTTGAAAGCATGGATGACATCTTGGATTTTATCTTTGCTTTCAGTAGCATTCTCAACAAGCTTATTGAGCTTTTTTTGTGAAATCTTGCCAACATCACTACTACCGTCTTTAGCGTCACTAATAAGATCACGCAGTTCGCCCTGAATAGATTTTAGCTGCGATTCGACGTCATCAAGCCCGCTCCCGGCGGATTTGCGCAATTCTTTGCGTGAATTTTTACCGCTCTTAGGTGCTGATAACACTCCAGCTACATAACCGGCAGCTCCTGCAATCGCGGCACCGATGGCGATTTTTTTCAGTAATTTTGCCATACTATTCTCCTATTTCTTCTTCTGACCGTTTTGAACGATCGAAACAATATTTTTTAATACCCGTAACGTCGCCAGCGGACCTGAGACGTTTTTTAGAACGTCAGTAGCTACCTCGACTGAATCAACGACATCTTCGGCTTTTGCAACGATGCGCTTGACGCTCTTGACTAATTTGATGATGAGTACGAGCGTTGCAACGCTAAGAATAAGAGCCAGTGCTAGGAACACTACCAAGATAATGAGGATAACCATTTCAACTGTTGTTAGGCCCATAGGAATAGTACTTTCATTAGTTACATAACAATATGAATTATACTAGCTTACTCAGGAATATGTTACTGTAACTTTTTTCGCAGATAAGCTTCGAGCTCCGGCTGGATGTCGGGCCGGGCCATTGCGAAGTCGAAGACCGTTTTAAGATACTCCAGCTTATTGCCGGTGTCGTAGTAGTGGCTCTCGTTGAGCTTACAACCAAAGAACTGCTTGCCATCGCGGATCATCGGTTCAAGCACGTACGTCGTTAAATAAAATTCTTCGCCTTCCGTCAACATATTTCGAGCAGTGTCGAGATAGGGGAATAGTTCTGGCGTCAACAAGTAACCGCCGACGCTGGCAAAATTAGATGGTGCCGCTGCCTTGCCTGGCTTCTCGACGAGTTTTTCCATAGCGATCGTATTTTCGTTGATCGCCCGACCGGCAACGACACCGTAGCGATCAAACTCTTCTTCGCTAGATATTTCAATACACGGAAATATACTACCGCCAAGTTCTTCGTACAAGTCGATCATTTGCTTGAACCGGTTGGGACTAGCCGTGATCAGGTCATCGGCGTAGGTGTAGATAAACGGCTCATCGCCGATAAGATGTGCAGCGTTCGTGATCGGCGTCGCGCTGCCATATGGGCCTTTTTGACGGACGAACGCAAAGTTAGCTAAATTAGCAATTTCGTTAATCTCATCGAGATAATGTTGCTTTTTAGGGCCGCCAGCCAACAAATTAGCGACTAGGTCTTGGTTAGGCGCGTCAAAGTGATCTTCAATAGCCCGTTTGCTGTAGTTACTGACGATGATGATGTCCTGGATACCGGCCTCGACCAGCTGTTCGACAACGTATTGAATAATCGGCTTGTCGATAAGTGGTAACATTTCTTTCGGCATGGCTTTGGTTTGCGGCAGGAATCTCGTACCAAATCCAGCAGCAGCGATAACTGCCTTCGTAACTTTTCTCGTTTCTGACATATCTGCCACCTTTAGCTATGATTGTTTCAATTATCATCATAGCATGTGCTACCGCGGACCAATTAGGCAATCTTAATTGACATCGATAGCTCTGTCGTGTTTAGCTGACGATATGAGCGAGCAAAACTTTGAGCCGGAGTATGTCACGCAAGTTCGACACTCCATGGAAGGTTCATCTTTCGAGGTTTGCAATATCGATCGCATTGTTGGCAATGAGGCCACGCTTCTGTTGCATGCTTCTAACGGCTATTATGGCTCCGTCGAGCAAGCGACTATAGTATCGTCACTCGAACAAACCTACTGCGATGAATATTTGTCCCTGATGCTCGAAGTTGGTCTGAACTACCCCATAACTGATGCGCAGTGGAATAGTCACGTGCTCGGTCGGCTGCGCGATAAATCAACACCGGGCTATGGTCAATTGACTATTGAACGGTCCCTAGCGCCGTCGACATACCTTGTTTCGACACCAGAGCAAGTTTCTTTTATGTTATGGCACGACGTAACTACCAAGCAGGTAGTCTTAGCCAATGATCTCCATATATACTCCGATGCTAGCTTCTCAGAAGATTTTGTCGGAATTGGTCCGCGGCCACTCACCTACCAAAGCGCCGAGCAATTGTTCAGCGCTTTCGGTCGATCGACGCTATCATTACTACATATTTTAGATAATGTTCATAACAAGACAATCCAGCCAGTTCATAAGACGATTCGACTCGGCGAGGACTGCACTAATCCCACTGCTTACCATGACACACGTCTATCACCGCCTCGTTCAAACCACCCATTAGCCTTGGATAAAAAACGTCGGAAATCGACTTATTTAGTTGAATCGAACACCAGCAACTTCGATGAAATACAGGGTTACGAAGAAATTATTAGTGAACTTCGAGATATCGCAACCGCGGTTAACAATCCGGCAATATTGAAAGAATACGGTGTTCGTTCGCCATCGGGAATAATTTTATATGGCCGATCTGGAACTGGGAAAACAACTATGGCACGAGGCTTTGCAAATGAGATTGGCGCCGAACTGTGGCAAGTATGTAGTACCGATATTATGGATAAGTTTGTGGGACAGTCGGCGCTTAACGCCCGTAAACTATTGGTTGATATAGGTCGGGTAAAAACACCACTGGTTATTTTATTGGATGAATTTGATGCGATTCTCGGTGGAAATGGCAATGCATCTCAGGAACGAGTAGACACCATCGGGGTATTCAAACGAATGATGCGCGATTTGGGCGAATCCAACCCCAATGCCATGTTTATTGCGACAACTAATTCGATGGCCGGAATGGATCCTGCCCTGCTCAGTGCAGGTCGTTTTGATGTTCATATCGAAGTCCCCTTACCCAGTAAAGATACGCTATCGAAATTATTTGGCAGTAAGCTTCTCGAAATGGTAACCGGGGAAAAATGGCTACTGGCTGGCAGTTTAGAATTAGAAAATGAATTGGTCGAAATAAGTTTTGGGACACTGAGCGGTAATGATGTATTGAATATCTTTAATCGGATAAAATTGTCAGGAGCTGTTAGCAAGATACGGACTGGCTGCAATCGGCCGATTGACGCGTTAACTGTGACTACGGCCGTCAGGCGTGCCGTTCACGACAAAAATAACATTGATTAATCAGTCAATTGTTTTTTTATAAGCTGACTGGCAAGACCTGGGTTGGCTTTGCCTTGTGAGGCTTTCATGACCTGCCCCGTCAAAAAGCCGATTGCTTTTAATTCGCCGTTTTTAACGTCATTGGCGGCTTGCGGGTTGTCTTTAAGAACCCGTGCGACGATTGCCGCGATTGCCGCTTCGTCAGACTCTTGGATATAGCCTTTGTCAGCAGCATAAACTGCAATATCGTCTGGTAGCGATTCGGCGGCTAGGAGTTCAGTTATCAACGCTTTGGCGTTGGTTGAACTCAGCTTACCGTCGCCGATAAGTTCCGCGATGGCGCCGTAAAGTACTACTCTTTGAACCTTGATCGGCTGATCGTAATCACGCATAAACGGAATATCGATATTAACTAGCCAGTTAGCAACTTGTTTGGCGAACGCCTGATTATCGAGCATAGCTTCGAGTAGCTGCAGATAGCCCTCCTTAGAAAATTCAACTTGGGCATCGAGCAATGTTTCGGTTTGAGCCCGGTCGAGTCCGAGACTACTGAGGCGCTTACGCCAGGCGTCGGGCATGACTGGCATGGCAGCACCAATCTCAGCAATATACTCTTCCGATAGAACGATCGGTGGGATATCCGGATCGGGCATGTAGCGATAGTCGTCGGCGTTCTCCTTTGAGCGCTGGCTAAAAGTACGCTGTTTGGCGTCGTCCCAGCCGCGGGTTTCTTGGACAATAACGCCGCCCTTCTCTAGCACTTCGATCTGGCGATCGACTTCGTATTCGACGGATTTTTCGACTGAGCGGAAGCTATTGAGGTTTTTTGTCTCGGTTCGAGTACCGAGTTCACTGGTTTTGCTAACACTGACGTTAACGTCGAACCGCATATTACCATAGTACAAATTTGCTTCCGAAACGTCGGCGTAACGCATCCGTAGGTACAGTTCGCGGGCATAAGCTTTGGCTTCGGCGCTACTGTGCATATCCGGTTCGCTAACGATTTCGAGTAATGGCGTTCCGGCGCGGTTCAGATCAACCAGTGAATAATCTTTGCCAGCTGGATGCGTGCTTTTACCAGCATCCTCTTCCATATGTGCTCTGGTAATACCGATGACCTTAGTTTCGCCGTCAACGACAATTTCTAATGAACCTTTGCCGATGATTGGCTCATCGAATTGACTGATTTGGTAGCCTTTTGGAAGATCAGGATAGAAGTAATGTTTACGATCGAATTTGCTGAATCGTTCCGGCTCTGTACCAAGTGCAAAGGCGGCTTTGACGGCCAAGCGAACAGCTTCGCTGTTAAGTACGGGGAGTGCTCCGGGCATTCCGAAGTCGATGTGACTGACAAGCGTATTTGGCTCGGCATCGCGGGCGTCGTTACCAACTGCCGAGAATAATTTCGTAGCAGTTTTGAGTTGCACATGGCACTCGATACCAATGGTCACGGTATAACTTTTACGCAGTTCGGCGTTAATCATGCTAGGGGCTCCGTTTCCGGGGCAATCGTTTCGGGTTTAATAATCTGAGGCGTAGTAACAACTTTTTCCGGGAGTGCACCGAGATCTTTGAGCGCCTGGCGGAAGCCACTTAGCGATTCGAGCGTATCGTGTTTGCTTATCTTTTTGAGATTCTCCTGCTTGATTCGATTACAGAGTTTGTGACCAAACCAAACCGACTCATTATTTTTAAGATCATGCTGTGCTTTGACAAGGCGCTCACCGGCAGTCTTACCTTTGTACTTCCGCCTTTTTAAAACTTCGTCCAGCAGGCTATCTGCCTCGACAACGGCAACCGTCCAGGTTTTTTTATTAGCACAATTTTTTTGAATTGCTTGCCAGCGCGCCGTGTACGCGTCGCTGTTTAGTTTGCGTGGCCGATATTTCCGCACTACTAACGCAATAATTAATAGAACGACTATGCTGGCAGCGGTAACAATGTAGAGCCTCATGCTAGTAATTCCTCGTAAGCTTTTGCAAATGTCAGCAATGCCCGGTCATTTTTTTGCGCAGCCATGATTTGCAACCCGACTGGCATATCGTTAGCGCTGCCAGCGGGCAAGCTAATCGCTGGAACGCCAACTAGGTTAGCTGCGACGGTCAAAATATCAATCAAATACATCTGCAAAGGATCTTTAATATTTTCGCCGATCTTGAAGGCGGTGTTTGGTGCCGTTGGACCAAGCAAGAAGTCAACCGACTGGAAAGCCTCGTTAAACTCAGCAATAAGCTTAGTCCGGACAGTCTGTGCTTTTACGTAGTATGCGTCGTAGTAGCCGCTGCTCAGCACGTAGGTACCAATCATAATTCGTCGCTTGGCTTCGCGGCCAAAACCGGTCGAGCGCGATCGGCCATAACTTTCGTCGAGCGTTCGAGCTTCCAAGTCAGAGTGACCGAATCGCTGGCCATCGTAACGGCTCAAATTACTGCTGACCTCAGCTGGGCAAAGAATATAATACGCTGCTAGCGCTGCCGACAAACTCGGTAAACTGATTTCAACTACCTCGACACTCCGCGCTTTTAACGCGTCAATAGCAGCAACGATCTGGCCCTTAACCGCCGGATCAATTCCCTCGGCCATATATTCTTTGATAACACCGACCTTACTGGGCAATGCGCCGGCGAGATTGGTATAGCCAGCTGATTCGCGCTCGATAGTCGTCCCGTCCAGGGCGTCTTTGCCAGCCATGACATCGAGCACCATAGCAGCATCTTCTACGCTACGCGTAAGCGGTCCAATGACATCGGTACTACTAGCCATCGCAACAACGCCGGATCGACTGACCAGTCCGTAGGTCGGCTTGTAGCCGACTGCGCCGCAGTAGCTGGCTGGTAAGCGGATAGAGCCGCCTGTATCGGTGCCGAGTGCAAACGGCGCTAAATCAAGCATTACAGCGGCAGCTGAGCCGCCAGACGAACCGCCAGGCACTCGGGTACTGTCATGCGGATTCTTAGTAGTCATAAAATCACTATTCTCCGTACTCGAACCATGGGCAAACGCATCGAGATTGGCCTTAGCAACACAGATCGCACCCTCGGCTTCGAGCTTTTCGATAGCCACTGACTGATACGGCGCGCTGAAACCTCGCAAAATATTGCTTGCGGCCGTAGTGTCAGCGCCAAAGACCAGGAAATTATCCTTGGCGATGAACGGAACGCCGGCCAGTCGTCCGACTGCCAAACCATCGGAAACTTGCTTATCGATAGTCAGGGCTCGCTGCCGAGCCCGCGTTTCGGTGGTAGCAATTATTGCCTTATATTCGTCTTTTTTTGCAATCGCTATTAATGCCCGTTCGACGAGCTCGCTGGCAGATGTAGTACCAGCTTGAACCGCCGATGCGATGGCGCAAATAGATGGCCATTGACTCTGCACTATCCTATCATCCTTCGTACTTTGATATGGTCATCTTGCATGCCCGGTACATTTGAGCGGAGCGCCGCCAGGTCGTAGCCATAGTCGACGACCTCGTCGAGACGAGTTACGTTCGTTAGACCAGTTACCTGGTTGGTTGGTTTGAGGCCTGTCACATCGACTGATTGCAGTAGATCAACATAACCAATTATTTCACTCATCTCCAAAACATATTCATCAATTTCTGCCTCGCTGAGCTCTAGGCGAGCGAGTCGGGCAAGTTTTACTATATCGTTGCGTGAAATATCTGCCATAGTTAGCTATGATTGTACCACCCCACCGGTTAATTGTCCCCGTTAAATTGACGACAAACTTTGCCAAATAATCTTCTTTACAAACCATAAGCTTTAAGACTAGTATGCAAGTACTTGTATTAGTTACATAAAAATGACAACGCAACCCACCAGCCCTTTTGTCCGTTTTCGGCACCATACCGATGCTATTAGAGCGGCAGAACTACTAAGTCAACCGCCAGTAAATTTCCCCGCTGATTTCGATGTAGCTGGTAGCGCGTCGGTTACATCCCTATTTGAGACTCCAGATGAATATGCCCGGCCAACTCAGACGGTCCAAGGTCTCGGGCAAGTAAGCTGCTACCAACTACCCTATGCCCAACGATTTCGTGATACCCCACCGAGATTACGTCGGAGTTTGACCGCGAATCTTGGGGGCATCGATTACTCGTTGCGCATTACCGAAGCCGAACGCAGTACGGGCGGCATCAACGATGAGGTTGACAGTGTCGTCATGCTGCCGGGTTTTACCGAAATGATCGATACCGCGACCGGCTGCAGCTTACACAAAGCTTTATCAGGACATTTTCCAGACCGGCGAATTATATCAATTGGTACCGATGGCGTTGGTGCACATACTGCGTCAATTGGCTGGAAAGAAGGTTGGCGTAAAGATTTTACGGCTATGGCCGAAGCCCGTCACAAATTAATCAGTGCATTTGCCGGCCGAGGTGTCGTCACGCTGATTGGCGTTTCGATGGGTTCAGTGCTTAGCAACCGACTTCTGACCTACGATTTGCAGTTGCAGTCAGACCGGTTTATGCGTAAACAAACTGGTAGTCAACCACTCGATATCGATGCAGTCGTGTTCCATTCGCATGCACTGATCGCACCCGGTCATGTCCCCGTTGATATGTTTCTGCGTTTCTTGCCTCATGTACCGATTGATGTTGGTCGAGTCGGCCTTGAGTCCGAATCTGATAATCGTTTAGCAAGTTTATTAAAGTTATCATTATCTCTGCCTAAGGCGGCTCCAGCACTAGCTGGCAATATTAAGAACCTCGTTCAAGGTACGACCGACCAAGCACTGTACAGCGTGTCCGGTAATTTTCCAACCGGTTTTGTATCTGGTGAACGGGATCCGCTTCGCCAAGAAGATCGCCTGCGCAGGCTGGAAACTGCTATGCCCGAAATGGTCAGTGTCAACATTGTAAAAGGAGTCGGCCATGCTGCCTGTTTCGATGCACTGACGGCAGCTCGGCATATTGCCGAAATGTATACGACAGTGACGAATAAATCGAACTCGTAACTTTTTTACATTAGTTTTTTCGAGCCGGCAATTTTAGCTTTGATGTCTTCGATCATGTCACGGAGTTCGGCCGCCTGCTCGAATTGCAAGTTGGCGCTGGCTAGCTCCATCTGTCCAGATAGTTCTTTCATAAGTGACTTGTATTCATCCTTTGGAATCTTGTTGAGATTAAGCTTACCTTTTTTAGGGTCTTCCGGCATGTCGGCTCGCATACCAGCTTCGACGGCCCTTCGGATGCCGGTAGGCGTGATGCCATGTTCATCGTTATAGGCTTTTTGAATATCCCGCCGCTTATCGGTTTCATCAATCGTCCGCTGCATGCTCTTGGTTATCCGGTCAGCGTACATAACAACGCGGCCCTCGACGTGGCGAGCGGCTCGACCGACCGTTTGAGTCAAGGCTTGTTCACTGCGCAAAAAACCTTCTTTATCGGCGTCGAGAATCGCTACCAACGACACTTCTGGCAAGTCCAGGCCTTCACGTAGCAGGTTGATGCCGATCAGCACATCGTAAATCCCGAGCCGTAAATCGCGTAGAATGTCAGTCCGATCAAGCGTATCGACGTCACTGTGTAAGTAGGCGACTTTCATGCCGAGTTCCTGCAAATATTCCGTCAAGTCCTCAGACATTCGCTTGGTAAGTGTAGTGACGAGCACACGCTGATGCTTAGCAATCGTATCGTTAATCTCGGCGATCAAATCATCGACTTGGCCGGTAACCGGCCGGATTTCAATCGGTGGGTCTAGTAAGCCTGTTGGTCGGATAATCTGCAAAGCCGGTTCCGGTGAACGACTCAGCTCATATTCGGCCGGTGTCGCCGAGACGTAGACTGCTTTGTTGACGTGTCGTTCGAATTCGGTAAACGTCAGTGGACGGTTATCAAGTGCGCTCGGCAACCGGAAGCCGTGCTCGACTAAGACCTCTTTGCGGGCACGATCACCGTTGTACATGCCCCGGACCTGGGGAATAGTCATATGTGATTCGTCGATCAGTAGCAAGTAATCATCAGGAAAATAGTCCATCAAAGTGGCCGGCTGTTCGCCTGGCTCGCGATTTGTTAGGTAACGACTATAGTTTTCGATTCCCTTGACGAATCCGGTTTCTTCGAGCATTTCCAGGTCAAACCGCGTGCGCTGTTCGAGCCGCTGCGCTTCGAGCAATTTACCTTCCATCTTGAACTGAGCTAATCGCTGTTCGAGCTCCGATTCAATTTTGAGCATCGCCACCTTGAGTTTGTCAAACGGTGTCACGTAGTGCGAACCCGGATAAATGGTGTGCTGATCCATGGTCTTAAGAATTTCACCGGTTAGCGGATCGACTTTAGTAATACGCTCAATTTCATCACCAAATAACTCGAGCCGATAAGCGACTTCCTCGCCGGCTGGGAAAATATCGATGGTATCGCCGCGCACCCGGAACGTACCGCGATGAAAATCAATGTCGTTGCGTTGGTATTGAATATCGGTTAAATGTCGTAGTAGCTTGTCGCGTTTACGGACTTCGCCAGTTTTGATAGTTATCGACATACCGCCGTAATCTTCTTTAGATCCAATACCGTAAATACAACTGACACTGGCAACAATAATTACATCCTTCCGGCTTAATAGCGCATCAGTGGCCGCATGACGTAATCGATCAATTTCTTCGTTTATCTGGCTGTCCTTTTCGATGAAAGTATCCGACCGGGCAATATATGCTTCTGGCTGATAGTAGTCGAAATAGCTCACAAAATAATGAACTGCATTATCCGGAAAAAAGTTCTTAAACTCGCCGTATAGCTGGGCAGCTAGTGTCTTGTTATGACTTAATATTAACGTCGGTTTGTTGACGTTCTGAATTAGGTTAGCCATGGTAAACGTTTTACCCGACCCAGTAACGCCAAGCAAGGTCTGGTGTTTGAGATTTTGGTCAAGTCCAGTAGTTAGCTGTTTAATAGCGCTCGGCTGATCGCCAGTTGGCTCGAAATTCGCTTTGATAGTTAATCTAGTCATTTACATTAGTGTAGCAAGTTAGCCGGGCTGCGCTATGTAAAATTTTTAGATAATCGGCGCTCGGTCAGTTTGCGCCTTTTCATCGTAACAGTTAAAAAGTATAACTTTCGGTATTTTTATGGCATCAACTTCACTGCAGTTAGGCTCAGCTTGACCAGCAGATAGAACGCTCCATCTACCATTTGTGCTGCGCAACAGAAAGCGGGTAGCGCCGTCGCTTGGTAGATCAGCAACATTCGCACAGCCGGCAATGATCTTAGCAAAACCACCACTTATCGCAAACGAATTCTTGTCAGAGAAAACCCCCTTTGAAACGGCAACTACTGCTGTGCTATCAAGTTGTGGCGACTGAGCTTTACAGTACGCTAGGACTGATTTAATAATCGCTTTCTGGTCGGTAGAGCTAGTAACATCAGCCGCGCTATACGTTTCGATGCCGTATGCAGATTTAGCAACCGGTTTAGCAGAATTAGTTGTCGAAGAAGACTGCGCAGAACGAGTGCCTTGCGATACTACCCCATTTGAATTGTGGTCGCTACGAAGTACATAGTACCCGGCAAAGCCGGTAATTACCACGACTATTAGTAGAGCTAGAGTTACAACTGCGGTAAAACCGGCTTGTCTATTTTGGCTATTCATATATTTGCCCCCAAACTATGCATTTAGACTAATTTACCAACCGTGGCAACATTACTTTGTGTATCATTGATTAAACCGCAGCGATTTAATGACCGTTTCGACCGCCTCACGATGACTACTCATCAAGCTGTTAACAGTATACTGCGCGCTAAAAACCTTGTCATTTGCCGAAACAATATAAAGGTATTGAGTAGTATTGGTACTTGGATCAGAATATATATATTTAGTGACAGCTAGGCCATCGTTAGTAACTAGGTCAGCTGTTCTTACTCCCTGGTGCACTGGTGGATTTTCGGCATCATTGAAATACATAAACAGTCCAGTAGTACCATAACTACCGGTAGAGTCATCAGTCACAATGGGGGCAACACCGATTTTAGGTGTGAGGTCATCATTGTTAAGTGTTAATAATGCATCTTTGGTAACCTGACTTTGATGTAATTTCCAGCCATCTGCTAATCGAATTGTAAATAGTTTACTCGATGAGGTAAAAACACCGTTCAATACGATTACGGGAAGCTTTGACGTAGCAACGGCTCCGGTTATCAACTGATTAGGCTCTCTAGTAATCTTAGTTTGATGTGTAAAAACATTGTCGGAGTCAGTTTTAGCGTTGTGGACATAGAGGCCAATGGCGGCAATCATGAACAACATTATGAACAAAAGAACTATCTCAGCATTTGAATAATTTCGGTGCGCAGCTAGCGGTTTTTTCATTACTGATACAGCTCCTTGTATTTGGAATGCTCAACATCAAGATGATCGGTAAGCTCAGCGAGCAGTTCGTCGGCGTTCTCATTAAAGGTCACCATGGCACCGCTGCGTAGTGGATGCGCCAAGGCCATCAGGGTTTGAATTTCATCACTAATGCCGCCGGCACCTTGTAGGAATCCGATCGGCTTGCCAGTTTCCATGGCGATCGTAAACTCGTGCAACGTGCCCAGCCGACCTCCGATACTAACGACGGCGTCACTCGAGGTAATGAGTAACGTGTCGCGCCCAACATAGTGCAGACCGGTGTAGAGGATACTGTCGTAGGCAAGCGTAGGTAACCGATACTTCATAACATGCTCAACTTTGGAAGCAGCCGGACTAATACCGATGCTCATCAGGCCACCAGCCTGCTTGTAGGCTTCAGCAGCGTAATTAGGTAGTCCGACAGTCGCTCCGGTTAAGAGACTATGTCCAGCTTTCGCGATAGCCGCACCGAGCGCCGAAGCTAGCTCCCTACCCTCGTCAACGCTGGTTCCTTTGGCTGCTCCCGATACACAAATTTGATACATATTACCTCCCTAATTAGTCATCGCTGGCTGGTACGCCAGTTGCGGCCGAAGTTCCGCCATGATGCTTTGCTCTACCAAATCGAGCCGTAAATATTTTGATAAAAGTTCGTGCCAAAGGGCTTGTTGCATATGAACCATACTCCGAGCTTCGAACGGCAAGTTATTGCACAGGTTGATAGCCGCGTCGACAATATTCAGCGAAACCGCCTCTCGACCATGCAGCAGACTGGCAGACTCTGATCCCTGCCAGAAACTAAGTGATGGTTCAATCTGCGCTAACGCAACTTCGACAGAGTGCCAGGACAAATCATGAGCCTGAATATGCGGTTCGAAAACCTCAGTATTAAAAACACCTTTGAAATGAGCATAGTAGCGCTGCACCACATGCCATGGTAATTCCTGGTCAAGCAGGCCTGTCCGCATATTTGCCCGACCGTTAGCAACTTCGTAAACAGTCTCGCCGAAGTCTGGTCTGACCTGGCAGAGCCGCAAATACGTGGCCGAAGCTCGAAGATCATTCAGGGCGTGCAGTGCCAGCGTCAAACTTGCGATTGCACTTCCATCGGGCGCTTGCGAGGGAATTGATAACATCATCATCGATCCAAGTTCCGGAAACGATACGATATTGTGACGTTTGGCGGCAACCGTGCCACTGGCGAGCCGTTGCCATTTGACATCGTTCAGATGAAGAACCACCATATCGCGCGTTTCAAAATCTCGAGGCGTTAGTTTTTTATATCGATCATGCAAGCTACGCACCCAAGACTTGCTCTCAGCTAAACTAGCAGCAGCCAGAACAGCCGTTGGCTGTTCGTGCTTTAAGAACGATTCTAGCGATCGGTATCCAAGTTCTTTCATAGCACGCTTCGGTGGTTGCTTACGGATTAAGGCTTTGAACGCCGTTGCTTTAAGGGCGTACACTTTTTTTGGAATTGGCAATTCGGCCAGTGCATGCACCATTCCAGCAACCACATCCGCTTCGGCCGAAACATGGGTCGCCGCTCGTGTTTGTAGCGTGCGGGTCAAAATTTTATCGTCGTGTTTGACTCGACTTATGATGGTCTGATAGAGCTCACAAGCCGTCGTATCACAGGGGTCAAGACCAAGCGCTGACACTTTGGAATGCGCAACTCTGGTCATGGTTGTCGACAAGATGATGTCGGCACTTGGATTACCGTTCATACGCTCCAAGCGGGAAAGCGTCGAGCGAAAGTACGGTTCCGGGGCCCGCAGAATCTCAGACAACATTCGTGTCATAGCCTACAACCCATTTTGAAATTTTGATTTGTCATATTATGTTGGTTTACTCACAACTATCTAGCTTAAGATTACCACAAGCGTAACGGCGAATAAAGCTAAAGCTTGTAAAATTAACGAGCAGACTAGTTCATGCGAGTCGGACGGTACCAGTCGGGTGAATTTCTAAGGAATTCGTCAAGTTGTGCTTCTGTCAAAAGACCTGCTTGAGCACCGGTCTGCTGGACTACACTCATCGAATTAATCGGCGCCCATTGCAGTGCGCCTTCGAGTGTATTGCCTTTTGCAAGCGCAGCCACAAGTGTCGATGCGAACGCATCACCGGCGCCAGTGCGCTCTTTCGGTGGCGCTGGGTCTGGATACAGCGGCATTTGCCAACGGTTTTCACCATCGGAGGCGTAGGCACCAGCTGGGCCATCGGTGATGACAACGATTTTGACACCCAGCGTGTGCAAACGGTCGAATAAATCGTGCATGTTATGGTAATCGCCACCCGTGACGTAGACGGCCTCTTCGCGGTTCAGGACAACGACTTCAGAACGAGCATACATGTGCGCCAACCGCTCGGTACCAGCCGCCATCTGGTAGGTGCCTGGCTGGAATGCCAGTTTGACGTCGGGATGTTGATCGAGCCAATCGGCGACTTGATCATGATATTCGATCGCATGTTCGCTGATCGAGCTAAAGTAAACCCAACGCGGTACATCGGCCGCCCGAATGTGTGGCCACTCGTAGTCATACTCTTCGTGCTTGATAAGAATTGTTCGCTCTTCTTTGTACCACAGCACGTAGTGGTAATTGCTAACTTTACCCGGATTGATCTGGACATAACGATGGTCGACATGCTCTTCACCGAGCGCCAAAATCATGTCACGGCCCTCTTGGTCGCCACCAACATTTGTCACGAATGAGGTGTTTAGTCCTAGCCTCGTAAAAGCGACGGCCGCATTTGCTGCATTACCGACAGCCTTTAGGACTTCGGCGTGGTCAAATGGCAACTTTGTACCGAATTGCATCGCCAGCCACTGACCGTGGTCGTTGGCATAGGTATGCGCCTGCGAGTCGATTAATTTAATAAATGCATCGGTCACGATATCACCGATACTAATGACGTCTGGTCGCTGTACCACGTTGTTCCCACCCTAAGTTAATGTTTATAATTACTGTTTATATTTTCTCATAGTTTGACCAATTAGCGCAAGCGGTATGTGCTTTACTTTACTCTACATTAGTGATGTAAATGTGCTAGTATGCACTCAAGAGCAAAAGACCCTAATGTGGCTCGTAGCACTGCTAGATTTTACGATTGTCCAGACGCGGCCGTTGACGCTCTGCAAGGCTACATAGAAAGAACAGTCGACGAGACTTTTATAGCAGATAGCGATACCGCCATCCAACTATCTGTCGATACAAAACCAGCCTATTATGGTCTCTTAGCGCATGTCGTCGACAAAATGATCGATGTTGGTGTATCGGCAGACACTAAGCGTCCACATGCTTGGCGACGAGATAGTATTAAAGAACTTGAAAGGAGTGTTTACGGTCGCCTACAAATAGGCGTCGATACGGTTCTTAATGATACGGCAATGCAGTCAAATCTAACGACGTTAAAACAAGCCCAGGCGCTACGGTCTCAACTCTTTAGCCTAGCGAAGAATACCTCTCTAGAATCTTCGCTCCGAAATGGCTCATACACTGCAGCTCAGACGTTAATCGACTATGTGGAAGAAATGAGCCGAGCGAGCTATAGAACAACCTTAACCAAATCAGAGCAAGTAGACGCAATGAAGCGTAGTACCGCAGTAGTAATAGCTCATGCATCCGTGAATGCTTGGATGCTCTCCGTACTTTCCGAACCTGCCCGTCGTAAGAAGATGGAAGGCAGCCTCCGCTATGATGACCAATTAGGTATTTTTAGACGACGGTTACCATTAGCCGAAACGCCATTATCAGTCCATGAGATTAAAATCTACAGTGAATCAATCTCGGGCGCAACTGAAAATAATGCGCGGCAACTGAGAGACTTGCGGGCTGGCCCAGTGGCAGCTGGATGCCCAATAATTTATAGTGGCAAAGGGATTCGCTGGCGAGAAACGCATAGTATAGGTGCGTCTGCGGGCTTACGATTACTGCAAGCTTACGTCGTAGACCAAGCTGATAGCCGAAATCTGCTATAGTTTTAGAGCTTTGCCAGCTGAGCCAAAATCTTCGATTTTGCTTTCGACAACTGCTTGGACGGCTGGAATAACTTCTTTGCCGATCAGCTTGGCGACAGCGTATTCGCTTGGATTATCGGCCAAAACT
>JACMPL010000015.1 GCA_014377525.1 Candidatus Saccharimonadota bacterium | reverse complement strand
TGTGATAACGCACAGTTGCGCATCGGGATTATCAAGCAAGTCTTGGCGCCACTGAGCCGCAATCCCCTTAGTGGCTTCGTCGTATTCCGGCTGTCCGATAAAGGTTAGGTTTTCACGGATTGATTGTGCAGTGTTGGCCGTTGATATTAGCATTATTTTGCTATTTTGTCAATGTGATTACGCTTATTTACAATCGCTGCGCAGCTGATCGTATTGCGTTACCGCTAACAGAGGTATATAATATATATGGTTACAAATATGTTGACTGCGGAGAAGCTCGTCCGCTAACCAACCAGTAAAGAGCATGAGGCAGTTATGAAAAAAGATTTACACCCGAGTAACTACCGTATGGTAGTCTTTCAAGACCTTAACAATGATTTTAAATTATTGACTCGTTCGACGGTTGCTACCGAGAGCACTATCAAGTGGGATGATGGTACGGAATACCCCTTGATAAAAGTGCACATCACGAGCACTTCTCACCCGTTCTTCACCGGTGAAGAGCGTATTCTCGACATTGAAGGTCGTGTCGATAAGTTCAAAGCCCGTGCTGCTGCCGGAGCTGCCGCTAAAGACAAGCGGGCCGCTGCTGCTCAGAAACTAGTGAAGCGTGCCGCTGACAAAGCCGCCAAAGCTGCCGATACTCAGGCCTAGCTACGAACAACCTAAGCCGTCCAAGGGTTCTTCTTTTGGGCGGTTTTTTTATATACTAAGGACATTATGGACGCCAAAGAAAAACATTATCGCAGCGAGTTAGCTGCACTGGCCGAGCAGATAGATACCAATCCGAATATCTACAGCGATCCTTCCTACCCTAAACTGGCCAAACGGCGCTCTAATATTGAAGATATCGTCAATTTGTTCGAGGAAAAAGCGAAGTTGATCGCAGCACATGATTCTGCCCAAGAATTATTTGGAAACGGCGACAAAGATCTTAAGGAGATGGCCGAACTGGAACTTACAGAACTAGAGCCAAAAATCGCTCATAATTTGGAGTCGCTCATATACGCTCTAACGCCACAGGACCCGAACAACGAGCGAAATGTAATCATTGAGATTCGGGCCGCCGCTGGTGGCGACGAGTCGAGCTTATTTGCCGGTGAACTGTATCGGATGTACGCCCGCTGGGCCGAAACCCATAACTATAAGATAGAAATTTTGACGGAGAGTGCCAACGAAATTGGCGGCTACAAAGACCTCACATTTAGCTTACACGGCGTCGATGCGTTCAAGTATCTCAAGTTCGAAGCGGGTGTGCACCGCGTGCAACGCGTCCCTACCACCGAGAGCCAAGGCCGAATTCATACTTCCACCGTTACGATCGCGGTACTGCCTGAGGCCGAAGAGTCAGACATTGAGATCAATTCTGGCGACCTTCGTATCGATGTATACCGTTCCGGCGGGCACGGCGGCCAGTCGGTCAATACCACCGATTCGGCAGTCAGAATCACGCACCTTCCCTCCGGCTTAGTCGTCAGCAACCAAGACGAGAAATCGCAAATCAAAAACAAGGCGAAAGCGATGAGCGTCCTACGGTCTCGCCTGCTCCAGCAGAAAATCGATGCCGAGCAGCAAGAGCTGTCTGACGCTCGCAAAAAGCTGATTGGCTCCGGCGATCGTTCCGAAAAGATTCGGACGTATAACTTTCCGCAAGATCGTATCACCGATCACCGGATTGGCTATTCGCGTAGCAATATTCCGGCTGCCCTAGCTGGTGACATCGATGACCTGATCGATGCTCTGCAGGCCGCCGAGTATGAGCTGCTTAATTCCGAAGTGTAGCCTATGAATATTTTGGACTGGTTACTTGTAAATACCGCCCGGCTTACTGCTCTCGGCATCACGTCAGCCCGATTAGACTGCTTACTATTCTTAGAGGACGAGCTTGGCCATGACCGATCGTGGGTATTGGCGCATCCAGAATATGAGATCGAGCTTAATACCATAAATGTACTCGAGCCGTTGATTACCGCCCGCATGGCGCACAAGCCGATGGCTCAGTTACGTGGCCACTGCGAATTTTATGGTCGGACGTTCAAGATTACGCCGGATGTTTTGCAACCGCGGCCCGAAACCGAAACCATGATTGAGCTGTTGTTACAGATTTTTACTCACGATCCACGGTTACGAAGAACACCACTTACTAGTTCAGAATCCGGAGCTACCTTGGCATCTTTTGATGATAACTACGAGATCAAAACGCCATTAGCCGAGACTATTCAAGCACCACCTAACGGGCTGAACGATCAGGTAAGTATGGAGCGCTGCATAACTATAGCGGACGTTGGCACCGGTAGTGGCGCGCTCGGCATTACCGCCCAACTAGAGCTTCCTGATACCGTCGTAGAACTACTAGAACTAGATGCGGCAGCTATAGCCGTAGCCCAGACGAACGTTATTAATCACACAACAGGCATGCCAGTTATTATGTCGGACTTACTGAGTGCGGCCACAATCGATTATGATATTCTACTGTGCAACCTGCCCTACGTGCCAGATGGTTGCGCCATAAATGAAGCTGCAAAATTTGAGCCGGCTATCGCCCTATTTGGCGGTAGTGACGGACTAGATTTATACCGCCGATTATTCGACCAAATAAAAAACGTTGAAAATAAACCGTTGTATATATTATTTGAATCGCTAGAGAGCCAGCATATCGAAATTACAAAATTAGTTCGAGATAACGGATATAGCCTCAGTAACTCTCGCGATTTAATCCAAGTCTTTATCAGAATATCGTAGTTTAATTTATTCTTGAGTCCTGCTATCAGTGACGATTAATCTCTCACATTTTTATAGTTCATAGTTCTAAAATTTATCTGTTCTACTACGCATTCATACAACTATTTATCCTATTTGTACTTTAGTTTTATATGGACGGCTGCTTTACGCAATGGGCAACGATTACTTCATCATGATATTGTTTTGGAATATATCGAAAAGGATCATCCGGTTGAGGTACTTCGTATTGTTGAATACAATCTACGTAATGGGAAGTGTACCAAGCGTAACTTGAACCTGCTGGTTGTTACCACCTCGTTCGATAGTCAAGTTAACTTTGTCACCAGGCACGTGTCTGCCGAGTAAGCTGGTGAGACTAACAGTTTGGCCGATCTTGGTGCCGTCGACGGCGGTGATGACATCACCCTCTTTGATGCCAGCTTGGTCGGCTGGGCCACCAGCTATGACGGATGAGCCGTTGCCGAGGCTAGGCGCGACATAAGCACCGTTGGTTGTTTTGAGATTGTTCTGCTTGGCGACATCGGCCGATAACGGAATGTAGCGAACGCCGAGGTAGCTGCGCTTGAAGCTGCCGCCTGCGATGGTTTGATTGATTAGGCCACGGACATCGTTGATTGGAATAGTAAAACCAATGTTTTGAGCACCATTGCCGGCGATTGCGGTGTTAATACCGATGACTTGCCCGTTCAGATTAACTAATGGGCCACCGGAGTTACCTTCGTTTATGGCAGCGTCGGTTTGGATAAGATTGTCGAGGCTCTCGGTGCTGCTGCCGCCTGACGCATCTCCGGCTTGAACGGTGCGGCCAAATCCGGAAATAATACCACTGGTGACGGTGTTTTGAAATTGTCCAAGAGCATTGCCGATGGCTACGACGTTATCGCCGATTTCGACATTAGAAGAATCACCGATTGTGGCCGCTTTGAGCTTATTGCCTTCGGTATTACCGACTTTTAGGAAAGCGACGTCAAGATTATCGGTAGCGGCCGTGCGGGCTACGACTTTGACATCTTTGAGTTCGGCGCCGTTGCTCAGAGTGATGCTGACACTGTCGGTGCCTTCTGGTACCACGTGACGGTTTGTCAAAACATAGCCGCTGTCGCTGATGATAATGCCGGTACCGGCGGCTTGGGCAGTTTGCGAACCACTGGCGCCGCCGAAGATACTGCCGTAGGCACTTGGTGCTGCGGCTGACGTAATACTAACATTGACGCTGACAACACTTGGGCCAACGCTTTTAGCAATCTGGCTAATGAGTTGGCTTTCGCTGGAGACAACTTTCTTGCCAGACATTAGGCTACTGCCATTGACGGTATTTACGCTCCGCGATTCAAGGTAGCCACCGGCTGCCCCGCTAACGACTGAAACTAGAATAAAGGCTGCAGCGAGTAGCCCTGCACGGGCTTTACGGGAAACGCCCGATTTCGGCCGCCCTGCCCTTACTGCCGGGCGGGATAAGACTGAGCGGTGAGACGGCGAACTGGATACGCTGTGTTCGGGTTCAGCCGGTTTCTTAGATTCTTTAGCTGGTTGTTCTGGTTGATTATCCACACATGCCCCCTTAAACTATTTTGATGCCCCAATCGGTGAAGACGAGGACGACGACTACGACTGATAACATAATAAAAACTATTTGACGCTGAACACCTTTGCTGAGCCGATCGTTGTGTTTGAGGTAGTACATCCCTGCTAAACCGTAGCCGAGTGCGCTAAGTACAAGCGTTGGCTGGGCTATAAGCCCATAGAAGAGTAGTAAATGGCCGAGTAACCACGCCAGAGCTGCTCCAAAATAACCCCAGGTGTACGATAGTAGTCGGGCATACGGCTCATCGAAGCTGTCAAAAAAGTGACGGGCTGATAAGTAGCAGACCAACGCCGTGAGGAACGTAATCCCGTACAGCGGCCTTTCTGACCCAACTAGATATAATGCCGTCAAGCCACATAATTGCCCGATAAATGCCTGCAAGGACATCAACAGTAAGCTGCTGGCAGGTTTAATGACTATTAACCAGACTCCGTAGAGCGCGGCCCAACCTAGTTGCAATCCGGCTGACCCACTTTGTGTCATAAAGACAACGATAGAAAGCCCAACGATTATATCGATGGCATTCGCCCGAATGTTCGCTGACCAAAACCGGGGTTTGACGGCGAACATTCTCCACTTACTTAACACCACCATACTGAGCGCCAGCTGTACGAAGTTTAAGCGGACGAGCACGAAAATCACCGCCGGCAATACTATTAGTAGTATAAGGTGGAACGAATTGGCGAAGCCATTAGCTGGCTTAACTTTTCTAAGGAGTGGTCTCATCACTGCCTAGTATAATAACAAATTCCGCGCCATTCGGCAGTATCGAAGTGCTAGGCAGCGTTGTCGTTGCCTTAACATTGAGGCGTTGTTCTAGGTAGCGTTGCGTGTACTTGTCCCTTCCAGCAGTTAAATCAATAAGGGTAGTTTGCGTGTAGCCGCTGGTCGGTGCGTTGGCCATGGCGACGACATTATAGCCATATGATTTCAGCTCAGTCGCTTTTACATTGGCGAAACCAGGCTTGGTCGTACCGTTTAGAACCATGACTTTAGCGTTTTCTTTTGCTAAATATGGGTCTTTAAGCTGATTTCGGACATACGATTGAATATCGACGTATTGATTGAGGCCGAGTTTCGGCTGGACAATCGATTGGCCATTCAAATTCGCGGTCGTGACTAAACTTGGGCTTGGACTGATACTACTGTTGCCAGCACTGCCAGCCAGTCCAATAGAACCAATGTTATTACTGTCGACACCTGAGAATATGCTATATAAACGACTGGCATCGCTGATGCTTAGATCGGTTTGGACATTGTTACCGAAGGTACTGACGAGACCTGATAATTTGGCCGGATTAGTCAGCGTACCTAGCGTTTTTACTTTTTCTTTGAGTGCTAGTAAGACGATGCGCTGCCGTTCGGCTCGTGCGAAATCGCTGGTTGTTTCGCGGGAACGGACGTAGAGCAATGAGTGTCGACCGTCCATGGTTTGCGGTCCGGCCTTAGCGATAATCCGGTTGTTGTCGTTCTCCCAGGCAATCGTCGGGTCGATCAAATCTTCGGGAGCCTTAAAACTGATGCCCCCGACGGTGTCGACGGCCTGCTTGAAGGCATTGAAGTCGACCAGAACATTGTAATGAATCGGAATACCGACAACAGATTCGACGACTTGGTCGACCGTGCTGAAGCCAGCTTGCACGGCGATACTATTGCTGTTATCACTGGAGATGCGTCCAAGCGACTTATATTTCCCTGTTTCCCAAGCGGCATTAATCTTCATTGCACCAGAACCGGGCACCTGTACCCACATATCGCGTGGCAGACTGAGCAGCGTCGAGGTTTTATTGACGGGATCGATACTGGCAATGAGCATGGAGTCCGTTAAATCCGGCCCATCGTGATCACCACCACCGCGGCCGAGTAGCAAGACATTAATCCGGCCGTCGCCCTCACCTTTGAGGAGTTGCGGATTAACATTCGTGGTGAGTGCTGCCGCCGTTGTCGCGCCGCCCTTGAAAACTTTCTTAACATTGAAATAGCCTTGAGAAAACATCAAACCACCAAAACCGATAGTCACGACCAGCAAAGCGATGACACCCCGAAGACTCCAGCGGCGAATCGCTAGCCAACGGCTACGAATGACTTTTAATTGGGCTGGCCACTGCGGGCTTTCTACGCCCGGCAATCCCATGTCAATCCGTGGAAGTTTTGGTACCGGAACGGCAGCTGGCTGACTTTGTGTAATGCGTTGTTTACTAATAATTGGTGTAGTTGATTGGGTAAGATTGACGGCGCTGCGTCTAGCTAACGGCCTAGCGCGAACCGGTCGCACGAATTCTCCAGCGTATG
>JACMPL010000014.1 GCA_014377525.1 Candidatus Saccharimonadota bacterium | reverse complement strand
CTTGGACTTGAACCAAGGACCAATCAGTTATGAGCCGACTGCTCTAACCACTGAGCTATGCCCCCGCGTTAGCAAGCTAACAGATAGGAGTATAGCAGATAGCAGGCAAGAGTTATATAATATCTAGACGGTATAGCCCATGAAAATACATATAGAAACCTATCAAAAAAAAGTTACAGATTTCGCCAAACGGTTCCAAGACATCCGGTTCTTAGGCCAGCTTGTGTTTGTAGTGATCGTGCTACTAGTAAGCTGGAGTGGAATCAAGACGATTCAGGCAAACTACGAATTACAGAAGCAAATATCTGGCCTTCGACAGCAGCGCGATTTACAGCAACTCACCAACAATAATCTTAGACTGCAGGATGAGTATTATAAGAGTGATCAGTACCTCGAGCTGTCTGCCCGACAAAACTTTGGCCTGGCTGCTGCCGGCGAAAAAGAGCTGATTGTTCCCGAAAAGGTCGCGCTAGCCTACACCACGCCAACAACCACCAAGCTGGACATGACAATCGCAAAAACAGCGCATCGTAGTAATCCGCAGGCCTGGTTTGATTTCTTTATGCACCGCCAGTAACAGTCGTAATCAGAATTGACCAACAGATGTAATTTTGCTATAATAGCCAAGTTCTATCACAAATATCGCGGGGTGGAGCAGCGGCAGCTCGCGTGGCTCATAACCACGAGGTCCCAGGTTCGAGTCCTGGCCCCGCAACCAAATAGCAACAAGAGATAGAGGTTCGCATACTAGCGAATCTCTTTTTATTTGTTATTTCTGTAAAACAGGTTCGAGTCTCGCTTAAATAATTCAATATCAAGCATTCACAAAATGCCTATGATTGCGTAATTGGTAATGACGTACTATTATTTAAAATATGTCTAAAGAAATCTTCAACGAAACAAAAGAACCATACAAATTTGCAAATATAGAACAATTCTCCGAGGGAAAGAATCCACCCAAAAACGAAGACGCTATTGGCTATAGTGCGACAAGCATAGTGCTTAGCGACGGTGCTACTGATAAGTCTGGACAGTCTTTCGAAGGTAGGTCGGGTGGTGAGATTGCTTCTCAGCTAGTTGTTGATGTTTGTATTCGTTCACAAGCGAACGGTACTGAGTTAGTCGCTGAAGTTACAGATACGCTGAAAAGTTTGTACGAAAAGATTAATCCAGCTGCTTTGGAGGACTCTGCATTCCGATTTGGCGCAACACTTGTTGTCGCAAGAATAGTCGAAAATCAGCTTGTTGTGACGCAAGTTGGTGACTCATCCTTCAGAATCAATGGCGCAGACGTGTACACGAATAATAAGATAGTCGACGATTTGACGGCGGGTGCTCGTAAACAATACATAGAAGCAACTACTGACGTTGCGGGTAGTCGTGATTTTATAATGCCACTTCTAAAAACACAGCATAAATATCAGAACAATCCCGTTAGTCCACTGGGCTATGGTGTTATTGATGGAACAAATGTTCCTGAAAAGTTCATTAAAAACTATGCATTCCCACTGAACGCTGTCCAGACAATTGAGGTTGCAAGTGATGGTTATTGTAACGTTTTCCCACCTGAAACAAATGTTTCTAGTTACGAAGCACTGCACGCTCACATTGAACAAGTCGATCCTAATAAATGTGGTCAGTACCGTTCGACCAAATTAAGTGATGATAGGACTGTTGTTATTGCAAATTTGCAGTAGGGATATCAGTGCCGACACTATTTTCAATATGTTCTAGTGTGACATTGTAGAATAACTCTACAGCGCCCCACCCCCCCTCCCATTCACTTCTTTCCATCCAGCTAACATCACGAGGAGATTGTTCCAATTCGAATGTACATGGGCAACCAAGGAAAAAACCCAATCATAAGATAGGTTTTTTCTTGACCCTGAGCGATATTAATCCCAAGGTTTAATTGTTAGTCACAGCCCCCAGCGCAGCGCGCGGCTGGATTAACGTGCGCCGTCCTGGTCTGCAACTATAAATATTTCAGGAAAGAGGCCGTGAGATCTCTTTCTGTTCTATCTTTGAATAGCGACAATATATGCATGATCAACACTTTATTAGCTTCTAAATTAATGAAGATGTCGAATGCCGAGCAAGCTATGCGGAATAGCTCAAGTGGAGATGACTCGCAGTGGGATGATGAACTGGACAAACGTTTCGAAAGCGCTGTCAGAAATGCAAAGAATTACTAAGCAAAATGGGTATAATGCCGTTAAAGTCTATGCCGGTACTCCGAGTGAAATTGCGTTTAGGCCAAAATATTCTATATTTAATTTTGGCGAGTTAAGGGAGATATATGACTCAATTGGCTGGGAAATACTTGAACACGACGAAAGGCACGATATACCAGCCAGCACCAAAGACGGAATAAGTTCGTACTCAAGAATAATTGCAAGAAAGCCAGAAAAGAATAAAGAGCAGAAATTAGAATTGCTGCGAGAGGCTGAATATTACCGCAGATCAGACGTAGAGCATTACGAATATTTGATGATGCTATTAAGCAAACTTTAAAACTAGCCGTAAAGAATTAGGCTGTTCGAAGTCTGCGGCACGTTACTTAACTTCGAGTAATAACTGGATTTGCAATGTTGGCATAATTAATTTTAACGCTGGAACAGAACAAGCAAAAGATTCTGAATATAAGTACGTTAATTCGTATTAATCTCAATTATGTAGAATATTAAGCTAATAAATAATGACTCAGGTTCCACAAACGACTTGTATCCGATAGATAGTCTTATAAGAACGCTTAAAACTCATTCGAACCTTAAAGTTAAAGGTTAGAAATATCATGCTTGTCTGGACTATGCTGGAAACAATGCACCCAACTTTTCAGTTTATTTTGCCGCGTGACGGGCACGAGATCATATTCAGGATATCTTACAGTAACTGGTTATGTTTTTTAGTATAATAGTATAATGTTAATTCCTCTGTCAGAGCGACGACAAATTGAAAATGAAATGATTTTCAGGCGCGCTAATGAAAAAGTGGGTGATAGTCTTGACGAAATTGACGCTAATCATATCGAGGACGATAACCCGGAGCTGATTCGAAACGATGATTTGCTCCTATACTTTAAATGTGAATGTTCGGACGAAGATTGTGATGCTCGTATCCCGATAAAATTAAGTGTGTACAATGAGATCCACGAGAACCGCGACGCTTTTATTATTAAGCTAAAACATCAGGTTGAAGAAATAGAAAAAATTATAAAAACCGAAGAGACTTACTGCGTCGTCGAAAAGAATAACACTATAGCTGAACCTGGAAATACCTTAAACGTGACGTCTATAGATAATAGCTAAATGAGGAAATTCTTCAAAAGGTGCCACATGTTACTAGCGCTCGTTATCGTTGTGGCTGCTGGCGGTACACTCGGTTCAATAATCTATAAGCAACACCAGACAGAAAAGCCAATTTGCTCGGCTACGGGCCGTGCAGAAACGACTATAGTTTTATAAACAAACCGGCTACCCAACCTTCCCACCGGTCTGAGTCGATTTCCTTCGTCAAAGATGCCGACGGCTACGAGTGCACGAAACCGATTAAACTTGTTTCGAATTCTATCGACACAAATGGCCAGTACGTTGACTACCGGCCAGCTGACGCGGGTGAGCTCAGCGCACCGTGTCGAATGACGGTAACAACATAAAATATAACGTGCTACTTGGCTGCCAGCATCGAGTAAAACAGAACCAGCACCGAGACAGCCATAATGCTGAACGTAAGGTAAATCATGGTACTCGATAGCCGGCTGTTCTTGTATTCGCCCATGATCTTAGCGTTGTTGCCGACTTTTACGAGCATCCACAGCAATGGTACGGCAGCAATACCGTTGAATACGGCCGTAAAGACGAGGGCTTTTATCGGGTCGATACCCAGGAAATTTATGAGCAATCCGACAAATGTGGCACCGGCAATAACGAGGTAAAAACCATGCGCCCGTCGAAACTTTTGGTGGAGCCCTTCTTTCCAACCAAGCGTTTCGCTAATGGCATATGACGATGAGCCAGCCAGCACTGGCACGGCCAGAAATCCAATCCCGACAACGCCGATCGAAAATAGTAGTTTTGCTATAAGGCCAGCATTTGGAAAGTTCTTTACAAGTGGCTGTAGCGCCTGAGCGGCATCCGAAGCGGTGTTGATGTTTGTGATGCCATGCGTAAACAACACGGACGCACAGACAACCACGATGAACCAGGCCGTGACGGCGGCAAAGGCCATGCCGACTAAGTTATCGAGCTTAACACCTCGCAAAAAATGCTTCGTCACATGCGGCAGTTGGCCGGTCGCTCGGATGCGGCGACTGACAATCTCGTCCTCGACAACTTCCGAAGTGTCCAAGAAGAACATGTACGGCGAAATGGTGGTGCCGAGCATGCCAACAATAATATAAATGGTCGTAAAGTTAATGATTGGATGGGGCAGAAATGTCTCATGGAGCAAGTGCAACCAAGGCTGGCCGATGATCAGGGCCGTGATTGGATAGGCGAATAGTACGAGGGCGATCCACTTGAGGGCGCGAACATAATCTTTGTAGCTGACAAAGATTTCCATAAGTACCATCAGTACCGCAAAAAATATTGCTAATACGCTAAACGGCACGCCGCTAAAAATCAGTTTAGTACTTGCTGCCATCGCACCTAAATCTGAGCCGATGTTAATGGTGTTAGCGACAACAATCAGCGCCAAAGCACTGTACAGGAGCTTTTTGCTGTAATTTTCTTTAAGAATCGATGCTAGGCCCTTACCGGTTACGGCGCCAATTCTGGAGCATGACTCCTGAACGGCAATTAACAACGGTAACATCAACGGAAATGTCCATAAAAGGCCCGTACCAAAGGCGGCGCCAGCTTGGGAATAAGTGGCTATACCCGATGGATCATCATCGGCAGCACCAGTTACGACGCCGGGACCGAGTATTCGTACGAACCGGCCAAACCGTTTACGATAATGCATCCGCCGGGCAATATTGTAGGTGCGTTTGGCCTTCCTGACATCTTTGGCGAGCAATACTTCGGTGGCTTTAATCTCTTGTTGTAGGTTCACTATATGATCCGCTAGTGTTTATATAGCAATAGCATACCATTTAACTCGGCGTGGTCATAAGTAGCAGTAATTTTAAAAGTGTTATTACATAGCTCATTAGGATTAATTGGCGGCCCAACTATGCTAATAAATATACATTAGATCGTTACGTTAGGCCTAAAACATAAGCGTAATAGGGGTGGCAAAATATTCGCTCAATAATGTGGTTGCGCGCTCCAAACTAAGTGCTATGATGAGGTTAATTAAGTAGTGTAAAAACGGGGAACGAAGACTTATGCGCGATCGCGGTGAAGCTGATCTTGGTAAATATAACTTCACCGAACTCCGCAACTTATCGCCCACTTCTATTAGTCAACTTATAGAATTCCACTACTCAGAAGACGAGACTAACCGCGCCCCATTACCAGGAGCTCTTAATGGTTTTGTAGAGTTGCATACTTCGGCTCCAACTGACACTGACTGGGAATATCTTAACGCTAAACCCGAGATCGTGGAGCTTGGTAACGAATCGTTGCCAGTCTGGGATAAGCGCCACGAAATTGCCGCTGCCGTTAACGAAAACATGTTTACGATCATTGTCGCCGAAACCGGTGCAGGCAAGAGCACGCAAATACCACAAATACTGCTCAACGAAGGCTACAAGCGCATAATCCTGACACAACCACGCCGAGCTGCCGCACGTAACATCTTTGAGCGTATCAGGCACGAAATGAGCATCAAACTAGGCTTGGCCAAGGCCGAAACAATGGTTAGTTACCGCACGGCTGGCGAGCGCGATGGTCCAGATGGTACTGCTATTGAGGTTGTTACCGACGGCCTGAGCTTCGCCCGTGATACGCATCAAGGGGCGCTCGGTAAGGGTGACGTACTCATTATCGACGAGGTACACGAACAAAATATGAATGTTGAAATGCTGATTGCAACTGCCCGGGAGGCGGCTGCCCGTAACCCCGATCTTCGAATAGTATTAATGAGTGCTACTGTTAATGCCGAAGAGATTGCCGATTACTTGGGTGATGTTGTCGATAGGCGGCCACCTATCATCGAGGTGCCCGGTCGTACTTTCCGCGTCGACAAGATAGAGCGGCCAGATTCTGATATTGTTACCGAAACTATTAAAGCTGCCGAGTTAATTCATGCTGAGCAACAAGTCGATCCAAGCCTATCAAATGCAATTCAGGTGTTTGTGGCTGGTAAACGAGAAATTGATGATGCCATCGACGAAATCCGCAAGAAATTACCACCAGAAATTGCCGAGACTGCCAAAATATTCCCGCTGCATGCCAAGCTGTCTCCAGCCGAGCAGCAAGCCGCCATGCAGAAGTATTCGGGCGTTAACATCATCGTTTCTACTAATATGGGGCAAACAAGTTTAACGATTCCTCACAATAAGGTAGTGATCGATTCGGGTCAACACCGGCTTATGAAAATCGATAACGAGGGTGTACCGTGCCTGATGTTGGCGGACGTATCGCAAGCCGATTGCGACCAGCGAGCTGGCCGGGTTGGGCGAGTCTGCGATGGCCTATATGTTCTTACCAGACCGAGTAGCAAGGCGGCGTTTGTATCGTACGAAACCCGTGACAAGTTCCCAGTGGCAGAAATACTACGAACTGACATTACGCGTTCCGTGCTACGGATTGCTGGCCACGATTTAAATATCGCGAATTTTAAACTTCTGCATCCAGTCGACTCAGTGCATATTGAACGCGCCCAAGAAGTCTTGCGGGTATTAGAAGCACTCGACGATTCGAACAAGATTCTTGATACCGGTCGAAAGATGAACGAGTTTCCTGTTCGTGTATCGTCTGCCAAGATGATGGTTGAAGTTGGCCGTTACCCGCAGCAAGTTCGGGACTACATGGCGGCGGCAAGTGCTGCCCAAGAAGTCGGCGGCTTACCGTACTTTGCGCACGATGTCGCTAAACGCTGGCAGTCCTTAAGCGAAGAAACAGCGTCGGATATATTAACCCAGCTCGATATCTTTATTGCGACACAAGGGATGGATGATAGGCAACTCCGTGATTATGACCTCGATTTGCAGAACGTTGATCGTGCCCGCGAGCAGTATCGTAAAATCGCCCGGACGGCTGGGGCAACTGGTGGCCACATTGTGCCCCCGACACCGGAAGAACGTGAGCAGCTCAAGCTTTGTATTTACGCCGGCATGGTAAACAACGTTTTTTTACGCAACGAAAATGGTACTTACACGCAAGTCGGTAAACCGGATAGTCCGGAACGCGAAATTAGCAACCGAAGTTCGGTTCGAGAACAGCCATCGGCTATTGTTGGACGCCCATACCGCGTTGAATTCTTCCGCGGCGGGTTGCGCGGTGAGCGTCATACTATCGAGGATGGAACTGCTACAACTTTGGCTGCGATGGGCCGTGTAGCTGTTCATTTAACCGAATGGGAGTCCAAAGATTATACGATGCGTGGTGGTAAGTTTGTCGATATCCAACGCCAGAAACTGTTCGGAGTTGATCTCGGCGTCGTACGCGAAGTCGAAGCTGAGCCGTCACCACGGCTTCGCCAAGAAGTTATAGACCACGCACTCAAAAATCCCGGAAATCAGCAACGCCGCCTACGTGAAATCAAGGATCAACTTCAAAACTTCGGCCATATGTCGCATTATCCCGTGGAGCAAATTACGCAAGACAAATTGCATGGATTGCTAGAGCAGGCTGCACCAGCTGATGTTACTAGTCCAGATATTATTGATAATAATCTGCGATTGATTATGCTAGAGCAAGATATTCGCCTCGAAAAGTATGTTTCTAAGGAACGGCAGGATAGTATCATCAAAAATGCTCCAAAACACGTCGAGTACGATGGTGTCGCAATGAAACTGAGCTACCGAAAAGGTGATCCGATGGTCGGCGTCAAAAACAACGCCGAACAATATGCTGCAATTGACGAAGACCATGTCTATCTACCTGATGGCCGAGAAATCTTCTTTATGTACGGTAAGTACGATAAGCATGGCCGGAAATATACGCTTGGTCAGCTTAAGAATGTTGTTGCTTCTCAAGACCCGATTTGCGCTTAGATTTAATAGGTAAAATCATACTGTTGCTAAATAAAACAATTTATTATATAATGCGAGTAAGAATCTAGTAGAGTAGGAGAGAAGAAGGAATCGCAACCATCATGCCAAACAACAATCAAGCACCGCAAAATAATCTTCCACAGCCGCCAGCGCCGCAACCGCTTAACCCTCAAACGACGATTTACCCAAACAGCACGCCCCCCCGTGACACGACGCCACAGCCACTACCGATGCCATTGTTCGTATCGCCAAAACCACCGGTCGCAACACCGGAACCAGCAATTATACTGCCAAGTATTCCCATGACGACCGATGAAAAGATTGCTCAAGCTACAGCAGCTCCGGTAAGCAAAAGTTCCGAGCAGAAACTAACTACTGTACGTAGCTCAAGCAAATCTAACAATAAGCGGATTATAATTGTCATCGCTATTATTGCTACTCTAGCAATCGCTGGAGGCGTATTCTACGTGTTGCAGTCTCGAAACAAAACTTCGAGAAACGGTCCAGCTGACACGACGAGCATCAAACCGAGCCAGTACTTACCTAGCGGCAAATAAAATTATGTACCAACTATAATTGTAATGAGATAAATCTAGCTTTGTAAATCGTATTCTTATTTTAAAATGTATTTATGATTAGTGTAAAATCTATACCATATGAAGAATCAATATTTTCGGTGGTGTTACCGCTATGAGTAGTCTAAAAAAGGTTTTGATCGTCGAGGATGAATCGTTACTCAGCAGCGTCTACAGCACCGTACTCTCACTAAATAATTTCACTGTACAGACGGCGCATGACGGCGTCGATGGGCTAAACAAGTTACGAACATTTGAGCCAGATGTAATTCTACTCGACCTGCTAATGCCCAATATGGACGGCATGACATTTCTTAAGAATTTCGATAAAAGTCGGCACCCGAGCACTAGGATTATCGTGTATAGCAATTTATTCGATGGGAATACTGTTGACCAAGTTACGGAGCTCGGAGCGAACGATATCGTGCTAAAATCGAGTCTTTCGCCGAACCAATTAGTTGAACTAGTCATGTCGCATATAGCTAGCGATGATTCATTAATAAATCATTAAATTTGGCAAGTGAAATTAGGCCATAACTTCGAGCAAGCGTATAATAGACGACAAGTAAGCATTCAACTCGTACTGCTTTGGAGTAATGCTACAAATCGTTACGACACCATCGATCATTTGTAGATAGAAAGAATCACATGCCAAGAGACAAAGGACGCAAAGAAGTCAAAAAGCCTAAGAAAGCTAAGGAGTAATCATGGCAACTCTTAAAAAGCGTGCCGGTTTTACGGAGTCAGAGCTAGGCAAAGAAATCCACGCTACGCTTCAGATGATGGCCGACAGCCCACTCTACAATACCGAATCGAGCTACACTTCAAACATCGAACAGTATCCTGATAGCCTAATTCCATACGTTGATAAACACATGAAGTATCTAGAGGTTCACCCTAAGCTCGATTCAACGATGTACATCGCGAATCTGCGAATGATGACAAAAATTAAATCTATTCATGTCACTAGTCCTACGTTCACTAGAGGGTAATTGTGCGCATGTCAGACTTTAGTTACGCTACAATGGGCGTAGTATGAAAAAAATGACTAAAAAAGAAATTGCTAAGCGCCAAAAGGTGACCCAGAAGCGTGCCGATTTTACGAAAGCGCGATCTACCAAAAAGTATAAGCCTAGTTTAATAGCGGGAAAGTTGGCTAAGCTCAAATCACCTCCGATAAACTAAACTGTACTGAGCTTCGTTGTTGTATCTATTCTTGGGCTCAGTTTAGTCAAGTTACCACTGTCTCGGACGTTCGTTCTCAACCTAAGGCGGGGTCGAGACTAGCAGCCCAAGCTGTCAGTCTCGTCTTTATATTTGCTATCAATCTCAGCCTCAAGTGTGCGGTTAGTCGTGCTGCCACCGAGCGTAGTGAAACTTCTAAATTAAGTAAGGCCAACGCCCCCAGCTAGTTTTATATGCCGTAAGTGTAGCCAATTCTGAAAGCAACTCTGCGCCTAACACAAGAGACCATAACAGCGGATGTATTGTGTTAGGGGAGAGATTGTACATCGACGTCAATTAATGTAACGTACGTAGCTACTTTACATCTGCTACAATTAGCGTAAGCATGTCGCTTAAGATTAAAAATCATCGTTTTATACTCAGACAGGCAAGTGAGGGTGGCTTCACCATTGTGGAGTTGTTAGTTGCGATAATAATATTTCCATTCTTAGTAGCTGGTATGTCAAGTGCGTACAATTCTGCGCAGCATACCTACACAGTTACACGTCAGCTGAATGAGATGTATGCCGTACTCAGCTCATGTCCTGAGCTCGATCGCGGCATAGAATTTACTTTGTTAGGCAGTTCAAACAATTGTATTCCAAATAACACATTTGCGGTTGAAGACGGAAGCTCGGCTACCGTTACCTATTCTCCCGTGCTGACGCTGACCGACACCTCAAACCTACCAGCCAGCGATCCGCTTTCGACGATTCCCGACTCCAAAGTTATTAATGTTTCCGTTGGTTGGCCGGCTCCTAATGCTAGCTTACCACCAGTACAATTACGGCTCATGATTAGCCGTAATGGAATTGGACAGGAGTAGCCTCTATGAACTATCGCACGACTAAACTTGATACTTTGAAACGTAGCGTAACAGGTCTAACAATCATAGAGTTGGTGGTAGTTATCTCGATATCCGGGTTCCTAATTACTATAGTTGGTGCCTTTGCGCTTGATTATTGGGGAAACACGGTCTCTTCAAGTAATCATCAGGCTAGTCTCGTATCTCGTCTCAATGCGAGTGATTATCTTAATTCTGCAATTGATCAGGCCACTGGTCTAATCAACCAAAACAACATACCTGATACCAATACTGGTAATGCCGATCCGTTAAATTCGTCGGGTACCTATTGGCTAGTTCTAAACGCCGTTCCAGGACTGATTCATAAAGGTGCCTCCGGTACAATTACGCCAGTTCTTTACTACAACCGCGCAAGTGTCGATACATCAAAGCATATTATTATGAACGGCGCGATACCTTACGAGGATAATATAATGCTTTATTTGGATGGATCGACAAATCAATTATTAGCACGGACACTTGCGAATACTTATGCCGTAGGTAATCGGGCTCTGACGACATGCCCGGCTGCCATAGCTTCATCGACGTGTCCGGCAGACACGGTCGTCGCTGAAAGTGTGACTAGTGTGAGTATGCGTTACTTTTCGCGTTCTGGTAACAATATTGACTACACATCAATCATCGACACCAACACAGGTCAGTTCATTGGACCTAATTTCCCATCTGTAAAAATTGTCGAGTTTACGTTGAATATAGCACAGAGTAGTTTTATGCATAACGCTAAAGCTGCGACCAACAGTACAATCATAAGAGTTGCGCTGAGAAATTAGAGGATAGTATCGTATGATTACCAATAAGCAATTTAAAAAACAACATAGTGCCGAGCAGGGCATCATATTAGTGGCAATATTGGGGATAACAATCTTTTTGACTGTTATTATTTTGGCTATTTTTAGTTTGGCTAATGCTAATTTATCACGAGCAAAAGGCCGGATTGGGCAGTTAGAGGCTCAATATGCTGCTGAAGCAGGTGCAGACTCGGCAGTTGCTACGCTAAATAGCGGCATGAGCTCGTACACGGGCACAACAAGTGAAGTGGTAATCCAAAACATTCCGTCATACAGAGCTACTTTCACGGTTGCAGTCACTCCCGGTCGCATTATTACCGAGCGAATCTTAACGGCAACTGGTCTGGTCTACAGTCCTGCAACAGCTACTACTGCTAAATATCGGCAAACTATTCGTGTGACTACCCAACAAAGTTCGACATCATCAGCGTCATCTATTGTTAGTCGTAATATATTTGCGATAAGTAGTGGCGTCAAAAACGTCTATGCTAAGGATGTATTCGTCAATGGCTTCATTACAATGTCTAAAAACACGACTAACTTGGTAGCCGAAAATATTACAGTCGCTGGGAAAAATACTAGTGCCGGAAATTGTTCAATTGGAGGCGCCGGTAATCTCGTAAAACCAAGTGCTTTTGTAACAATCGGACAGACTAAAACTAACGTTACAACGGCGTATAATAACTGCATCACACCGCCAGGGAATAACAGCAATAACGACTTTAATGTCATGGCAAACCAAGGGACTATCGCTACAGTGCAATCAGTTTATGTTCCATGGGCTCAATTTATGGACAACACCTACCAAAACTCTCAATCTGGGTGCGCTGATTGGACAGGTACTGGCTTAACCCACAATATACCGAGCTCGCTCGGTAGTAAGCAAACCCATTATCCGGACAGTAGTAGCACCGTGAGTGTCAGCTGTGGTACAAACGGAGATTTGAGTCTGGGCTCTGGCCAATACAACATTACCGATAACGTTCATCTCCGCGCCAATCTATGCGTAACTTCAGCTTGTAGCCCAACATTTTTTAATCCCACCAATACAATTAAATATGTTTTCGTGGAAGGCGATGTTAATTTTGCGTCTGTACAGACAATGGTTGGCAGTGGCCCGATAGCGTTGATTGTATACGGCACTGACCCGTCGTCAAATACAAGTATTTGCCCATATGGAGGCGCAGCCTATCTGGGGAATAGTGGCACTACATCTGCACCCGCGCTGTATATATTAGCGAATAATGGAGTATGTTTAGATAAAACTAAGTTTTCGACTAGTCCCGCCATTGGCGGCGTCGGTGGAAAAAATATTTACATTGCAACAAACCCTGGCTCACCATTTGATCTGAGAATTGATCCAAATTTTCCAGTTAGTCAAATCCCTATCAATCTCACATGGCGTGCGGTGTATTACCAAAAGCTTTGAGTGTCCTTTGCCATTTTGTTAAAAGGCGGCTACTATCACTGCATAGTATGCAGCTTTTGCCTAAAGTAAGATTACTAAGCTACCATTTCACCGCACAGATGTCCTCAACTCAGCATAGCTGGGAGCAGGCTGGCATGGATAGTTTAGCTGCTAAGCCATTACTAAACGCTTCCCTCAAAAACGCTTAGACCGGTGTCGAGAGTCTTGGTTGCTATTGCTACGCTATATGCGGTTTAGCGAGAGATGAGACAAATGCATAGTGTAGCAATGCTTACCACTCTAACCTTAGATATGTTGCGGGGGTTCTACGACATTATATAGAACGGAGCCCAACCGAGCTTACCGTTAACAGCTGGTTGCAATTTCTTATCGCGGCGCGAAGTTTAGCGAACCCTTAAGTTTTGTTTCGTAGCTGATACACTTTATACTTTATTTTATGAATGATTTACCCGTAACCCAAAGTGCTTCCCAGAGTAGTACGCAAGCACCGCAGTCGTCAGCAAACCAAACCGCAGTCCAGCCGGGCACGACGACAAGCTTATTGAACGCCTCGTCCGGTGGTATAGAACTTACGTCGCCGTCCGTCTCGACGGTCGCCTTTCCAGCAACAGCCAGTATCACGACGGCCAAGCCAGAAGTATCGTCGCACGGCGGCGGTTCTAACGTCGCCCTATCAAGTCTTTCGGTGCTATTGTTCGTCATTGCAGCTGTATTATTTTATCTCACCACGCGACCAGTAAAAACGACAACAGAGTAGACTGTACTTAGTTGTTACTAAGTACTATTAGCAGTATGATTGGGTTAGATCGAGAAACAGTTAACACAGCGTAGTATTTTTGACAAAAGAGCAATTATGTGTATAATACGTAGTGTTAGTGATCACAAACAAAAACTATTAAAATAAAAGAGGAACTAATAATATGAAGTCAAAAAGCAATCTAGCTTTTGAATTTTCAAGTACAACTAATCAAGGTCTGCTAAAAATCGATCGATTACTGAAGAAGTTATAACGTATAGCTGTGCCTAAATTAAATACACCCGGATATTCCGGGTGTATTTAATTTGTAAATGTCTACACTATTTTGCGGTAAGCAGTATGTTAGGTTTTATGGTAGCGCCGATTTCAATGATTGCAATTACCAGGGATAAGTGCAAGAATTTATCCGCGGCATTAACGTAGAAAATTTCAAGAATCGTATCACCTTGTATGAATCCGATGAACATCACTAGGGCATACACTGATCCGAAAACAATATAATACAGTCGAGCAAACTTTTCTAATGTCACTCCGGTATGGACGGCTGCTGCGCCCGAAAGCAGGTGAACAGCATTGTAGATGCCACCAACCATAAAAATCCGAGTAGATATTTCATTCCGTCACTATGCGAAGTGGTAATGCCTGGTACGAAACCTAGCAGACCGACTAATATAAAGACCACCCCAAACACTAGCGCTAATTTCTTCAACATAAGTACTCATTTGTTTGTAATAATTGATTTCGATTATGCTTAATTCCAACAAGGAAATGAACAATGTTAAGTAAATTATTTAACAATTGTTTGGTTTGGTTCAGCTTATACTAAGACTTTCTGATATATACTAAAAAATTCCTCTCTCCCAATAAGCTAAGGAAAGGCACTATATGAAACTACAAAAAAAGACTGAAGCTCTCCCAACCCACAAAAAAGCGATTTTGCAGGTCGTTGCCTACCGGCGCATCAGATTGGCCGTGAACAGTGTGCTTAATCGATTTGATTTGAACACTACGCAGTGGATGATGCTTAGTGTCTTGTACGAAAGCGCCACTGGTCTACGTATAACTGACATTGCTCGCTCGCTTGAAGTAGAGGTTCCACTCATAACCAGACTGTCGCGTTCACTCATCAAGGCTGGGCTGGTCGAGAGTAAAGCGAATACCGGTGATAAGCGTACGAAACCGGTTGGCCTAACTTCAGCTGGTCAGAAAGTGATCGCTAAGGTAGACAAAGACTTACAGAAAAAGACAGCTGAACTAGAAGAGGGCTTATCAAACAAAGAGGTCAACGGTTATTTTAAGACGCTCGCTGCATTCAGGGATAATGCAGCGCCAGGAGTGTAGGTAGTTAATCTACATAATTAAACTATTGTTTTTAACAGTGGTAGCGTACCATGTATAATATGAATTCTGCAAAAAAAATCATTCGTACCTGGATAGCTGGTGTTAGGTTTTATATTGCTATTAGCATAGCTTTAATCACGCTGGAGGTTCTGTGGCTAAGCGAAACATTGTACGGTGGCGGTAGCTTAGCAACAATACGGCTAGAAGAATCCTACGGCTGGCTCAGTATCGGCTTCTTGTCGGTTGCTCTGCTGATAGGCCCAACTTTAACGGTATTTAAGCGGCTACCCGGCAGGCGGCAGCTGTTTGAAGCTCGACGACTAATAGGTATCGGTGCTGCCTGGTTCGCGCTCTTGCATAGTCTGATAACGTATATTGCACAGTTTAAATCGGTAAATCCACTAGATTTACCGCTCACCTACCAACGAGCATTTTTAGTCGGATTATTTGCGCTTATCATTCTGCTGGCTTTGGCGGCAACGTCGTTCAACCGGGCATTTCGGGCAATGGGCATCTGGTGGTTCCGGCTGCACCGACTGGTTTACGTCGCGGCGGCACTGGTTGTAGTACATGTCGCGCTGATTGGGGTACATGCCAAGACGGCGCCAGTATTAGCTGCTTTTGGCTCGGTCGGTTTACTGATAATCGGCGGCCATCTGTATCGAAACCAATCACGTAAACTCGCTAAACCTATTCAGAAAGAGGTATTATGAAGAACTTTTTTGTAATCTTGTCGTCAGTATTTTTACTGAGTTACGTGACCCTAAGCAGTGCTTTGCCCGCCTCGGCCCACGAACTTGAGTCGGATAACGGCGTTAACGCTATTTTGCATATCAACCCAGACGATAACCCGGTTGTCGGTAAGCAAATCGGCATCTATTTCTTATTTGCCCGCAGCGACGGAGCCTTTTCGATCAACAATTACGACCTAAGCCTGTCGGTAAAGTCCGCAACCGGTGCAGTGACAAAGTATCAAATAAATCCTGCTTACTTTGGCGCGGCCAGCAAGGGCTCAGCAACCGTCGATTTTCCAACGGCTGACGTCTACGATCTTATCGTTACCGGCACGACAACCGACCCAGCTACAAAAAGTTTCAAGCTAGATTACCCAGTCCGTGTAGCCGGCGGCACGGCTGCCGTTTCGGCTAAAACAGCCGATCCAAGTATAGTGCTTATTACCAGCGCGACCGTCAGTATCGTGTTCGTTATGATAGCCGTCAGTAATGTTCGCCGCGGTGGCCGGTATGCTGCTACTAAAGCTAGCAAATAAGACTAAAATAAGTTGTTAAATCGTTGTTTGAGCGTTGGCGCTTCATCATGGCCACCGGCGCAGCTGGCGGGGTCGATTGAGGCGTCGTATTTGGCGGCAGTGCTAGCGACCGTTTTATCTTCGGAATTCACTTGGTTCTGCGATAGATCACCGTAGCTAACCAATAAACGGTCTTTGTCCCCAATAACTTGGTTGGTTATCGGTGTTAAATCGGTGTAATCTTGGCCATTGATGACGATGTGTAATTTCGTTGCACCATCGGCTTTATATATCACGCCGGCTTTAGTTTGAACAAAATTAGGGCCGACGTACCAGCCGATATTTTCAAAAAATTGACCCCAGGTCGTGGAATTATCGTGAACGTGGACAACCGAATTGACGCCGTCATGCATGTGGGCCCGCTGCTGCGGAAAAGTGATGCCGGTAGAAGCGCTACAAATTGCCACATCTTCGTAATATTGTTTGTCTTTGAACTGCTCACGCATGCCATTAATGTAGAGTGCGAAGTTGGCGTGGTAATGGGTGTGATGCATCGGCATGTAGCTTACAAACCTGATACCAAGAATTAGTACTGCACCAAGCAGAAGTCCCACTACGAAAATCGCTTTCGGCTGCTTGAATGCCGCAAGTTTACGACGCGTAACCGGCTTATCTTCAAGTACGACTGGTGTCTTTACAGTATTAGATTTTATTATATTAGGCATACTACTATCATAACCTGTTTATGGCCGACTGCCCAGCTCGGCTTAACTTAAGAAACTTAAGTACTCTAGACTATCTGGCCTTGTTCTGAGATAATTGGGTCATATGACAGCACACGAGCAAGCCGGGGCATCACCGGAACGGATCCCAGAAATACCACCAAATTTTGGCAGTGACCTATTGACTGTGCTTGGCTACGGAAGTCTTATCGGTGAAACATTTGACAAATATCAAATAGACGGCAAGCCAATGAGAGCAGAGCAATTTGTCGAAGTGTGCTGGATTTATCCCAAAGCTAGGGATCGATTACAATATATAGCCGAGACAATCAAAAACTCTGGACCTGATACGAAACCTGGCGACGATCCTGATCGCGACGATGCAGTTGCATATGCAGATGAGCTAGTCAAAATGTATCTAAAAGATGTTATAAAGCAAGTGGCCGAGAAGTCTGACTAGTTGATGCCAGAAGTTGTTCAAAGTCCCGATACATCGCTTAGAGCAGACGCTAGCGAACGCTTAATTTCGCAGCAGACCAGTAATCTAGCAGAGAATACGCAGCAGTCATTAGTACCGCCAAGCCCGCCGATCAACCAGAAATCCCAAAGAGAAAGCTACAGTGGCGACACGATACTTAGCTACAGTCACGAGGACGGCAGTGAGATAAAAATGACTAAAGATGAGGTTATAACGCTGATCACCAGGCTGGCTATTGGCGATGTAGGTAAGTCAAATGACGATACAGTACAGGCCGAGGCCTTATCGCGTAAAGGGGTCTTTAAACCTTGTCCATACTTACTCAAACTTGCTATGAAAGGTCCCGAAGCGCTCGAGAAGGCAATTGACCTCGAAATCAGGATTGATGCCAAAATAGCTACCGCGGTGGCAGAGGCGAATAAATCAGCATCGCAGTCCGACGAGAAAGTTGCCAAGCCAGACGTAAAAGATACGCTTTCGACCAACGAGCCAGTGAAATTATCAACGATTAGCCCTAAAAATCGCTTGGTCGATACTCCAATGGCCAACAAGGTCCGAGAAATCACTTTGATAGATTTAGTTCCCGAAAACACTGCGGATTTAGCCAGTAAGCCCGCCATAATCAACCATACGGAAATTGTCGACCACTTGCTTAAGACTGCAGTGACTGAGGCTGTAACTGCGAATATTGGCGATAGCCAACATGACTCTTTTGTAGAAAAATTAGTAAGCCATAGCCCGGGAACTGAGTCAGAATCTCTTGAGCCGAAAGCCACTGTGCAGGCTCTTAGAACTACCAAACTACCAAAGCCAGTTAGGCGCGTCGAAAAATTACAAGATCTCAAGATAGCCGCGTTAGCTAATAGCGAAACTCAGTTTGATATTATTGCCACCGAACAAGTTATTGAGCCTAATTTTGATGATGAGTTTGCCTTGCCAGCCGCTACCATTGAACATCAAACCGGTTCCGAGCAGCCGTTAAATGTATTTCCTACTAATTTGGAGAATCAGGCGGGAGAGGTTGTATCTAAACTAGAAACTTCAACACAGTCTACGCTGCTAAGCTTTAGTGAAACTGGACATCAAGAGACGAATGAGGTTGAGACTTCAACCCCAGTGGGATTAATCGAAACAGCGCAAAAACTCAGCGATCCTGTAATCAATGAGGTACGTTCACTACTGCGTGACAGCTTAGACGGAGTTGTTGGAATGCAGCCCGAAGCAGCAGCGATAGAAACGCAGCAAATAATCGACACGTTCATAGCAACCATTCAAGCCGAATTACCTAGTCTGATAGTATCGTACTTTGAGAATCAAACGCCTGATACTACAGAGGTGACGGAAATCATGACTGCAAAATTTATCGAGCTCATGGTCGATCTGGGACTTCCCGAGAACGACCTGCTGATTAAAAAATTCTTAAACATTTTGCGAGAGGCTCAAGCGACTGCCTTACACGAAGCCGAGCAAGTTAAACAATCCGATGTGTTTCACGAAACCAAGCACGGTATGAGTGCCGTCATGAGCGCCGTCAATAAAAAAATGGCTGATTTATCGGCTGAGCTCGCCAGAATGATGGTCGCTGCGGCCTAGTGCCGTATACTAGTGCCTGAATGAACTTTAGACGATTGCTCAAAAAGTCCTCCGCAGCGTTCGCGCTCGTACTCTTAGTTGGTTTTGGATTTAGCACCAACAACGTACATGGTTTAGCCCAGCCTGATCCTCAGGCTTCAACTTCTAGCCCCGTCAACAACACGATGTACCATTCATATGCCGCCAGTGGCGATACTATGACAACCTCCGACCAACAGATGGCGCAATTGGGATCTGCAGCCACCGGTAATTCATCGGCGCCGACATTTCCTGCGGGCGATCAGAAGGCAAAACAACCGGTATCGGCATCCCGAAGTTTAGCGATTATTATCGGTAGTATGATTGTGGCTAGTATGGTGGTAGTGCTAATTTTTTATATCGTTCTCAGTCGGAAACGTTTACCGACTTCCAAGAAGGCCGCAAAGAAGCCCAAAGTCCTAAAGCCCTAACAATAAATCTGCGGTAATAATATTGTTAAAGCTTATGTCTTTTGCGATACTATTTGGATGGACAATTCCCCTAACAATCTTACTAACGCGCCGGAGCCAACTCGCCAGCCGGTCACCTTTGGCCGCCAGGTGCAATATGGCGTTCAGCGGCCGACACAGTACCTCCAGCCTCGCCCTGTACCGGTGTCACCGACGCCCGAGGCCAGTACCGTACCTAGTGTGCAAGACTCTGATCCAATCGTTACGGAGCCCGAGATTATCGAACTGGCAACTCCAACCGAACCATTCGTCCATCCGGCAGGACAGTTCATTAGTTCGCAGCAGGCTGTAATTCCTCAGCCAAAAAAACACCGAACACTGATTGCGGCTGGTGTCGCTGTCCTGCTCATAATTGGTATCGGAGCAACAGTAGCTGGTATGAAGATGCACAAAGACGGTAGTGTCGCCAGTACGGCGAGCGGAGTTGTCTACACGGCTTCGCCGCAAAGTTACCAATCGGCGGTAAGCCAGTTTATAGTTGCTTTTCAGAAAAAAGACAAAGCCACTGCCGATAAAATGCAAACTTCTGCGTTCTCCAGCCAGACCAAAACTGCTACTGGTACGACCAGTTTTTACGATAACTGTCAAAAAATAGGCAAGAGCTGCACGGTACTGTTTTCGGGCCTGTTCATTTCGCCGTCCAAAACTACCGATGCGAACTATACGGCCGCTGATAAGACCATTGGTAAGAGCATCTCGTATTCATCAGTAGTAGCCGGCGGTACATCGGCCACGACTTTGACTATTAATGCCGTCAGGCAAGGGTCGAGCTGGCAGATTGACGGTGTTGACGTCGAATCAGCCCTAAGCACTGCCGGCGGCTTAAGCCAGAGCGTCCAGGGCGGTATAAGCGCCGTCGATCAAGTCAAAGTTGTCACTTCAATTCAATACGCTCAGACCAAGCTCGAATCTTATTTTGCTGAAAATAATTATTATCCCGGCGATTTGCTAAAACTCAGCGTCGATACGCTTCCAACGGGCGTCAGCTACAGCTACAATGCTACACCAGTCGGCTGTACGACCGAAAATAAGAAATGTACTGGTTTCGCCCTGCAGGCTACCAGCACGATTGATGGTACAGTGCTCATCAGCAAGACTGATTTAAACCGTTAAACAGGATTTACGAACGAGGCGCTATAAGTAAGTACCGACTGCGCACGCCGCTCAGGCATGCGACAAGATGCTGTTGGACATTTTACGTCTTTAGCATTACGCTTATGTTAGAGTGCAAAAATGCTAAGCTTACAGTTAATCCTTGGAACATCAGTTATATGGGTGCCTGCCCTCATCATTTACTTGGTATATAAGGGGATTCACGACAGGCCAACCAAAGCTAAGCAGCTGCAAACCACTCGCGAAACCATTGAACTCGAGCGCGACATACAATGGACGAATTTTATCTCGTCCTATACTAATGCCGTTACAACTAAAAAAGAATCGCAGTTACTTGTCGCATTACTATCAGGTATGGACAGTGCAGTCTACGGAACCGCAAAACCACAGGTCGTAGCGGCCCAGACGGATACCAACGTCAGTCACGAAGCTCAGAAAGTAGAGCCGACTGCCACCAAAGAACCTATCGATAGCACACTTTTATTATTATATTTTGGCGCGTTCTTATTAGTCGCTTCGGTCGGTCTATTTGTAGCCTTGAGCGGTTTAAGCGGAGTGGTTCGTACGATCATCGTAGCGTCAACAGCAGGCATACTCTTTTATGGTGGTCTCCAGTTGTATGAAAAGAATCAAAAGTTGGCTCTGGCAGGTGTGAGTTTTGTCGGCAGTGGTCTAATCATTGCTCCTCTTACCGGTGTAGCCTGGTATAACTTGGTTACTCATAAATCCGGGGCTGGCATCGTTTGGCTAATCACCTCAGTGATCTGCATCAGTTTGTACGCCTATGCACTAAAACGGATACGTAATGACTTTGTGTCGTACTTGCTTATCGGCAGCCTGGTTTCGGCCGTAGAGTCCAGTGTCTTAACGATTGGACTGCCTTCGTATGGATACGCTTGGGGATTAGTTGTGGCCGGCATTTTCTTAACGGTTAGAAACCGCGGTAGAAATAAGGACGATATGCTCGCTCGCTCAAGTTCGGCCAGTGCCATGTTACTAGTTCCGCTCAGCCTTATTGGTTCAATCGCATTGTTCCCCCAGTATGGCAGCGTCCAGCTTGCTATAACGTTGCTATTAGGCTCGGTTTACTATTGGCTACTTAGTAATATGAGTACTACCGAAAAAGCTAATTACCGGCTGGCGGCGCAGGTGTCAGCTATTGCCGGACTGTCCAACCTGGTTTACGCGCAGTATCAAAGTTTGGAATCTGTCGGGTTGGCGTTAACAGTTGTAACTGCACTGTATGCTATCGGAATCATGCGGTCATCCAAAATAATCGCAACCGAGAACAGGTTGTTCGAAATCAGTGTAATCAGCTCTAGCTTGAGTGTGCTACTCAGCTTATCGCAACCATGGTACTTGGTTGGCGCGTTATCTGTCGCTACGGTGTTAGCCGCTACGATTTGGCTCAAGCAAACTAGTGATGAAGCTTTACAAGTCGCCGGACTTCTGCTGATAACTTTGCCGTTCGTTATTGGCCAGTATGCGCTCACTGTCGGCCTGCACAACGTATTGCAACTCGTAACGAGTGTTATCGCAGCAATACTGTTAGAGATTTTAGTTCTGATGACTATTAAGCGTCAGAACCTTCGTCAGGCTTACGAGAGTGCTAGCGTACTCTATTGGAGTGCCACCGCGGTCGCTTTAGTACCTGCTATTGCCACCTCACCAGTCGCTGTAGCCAGTGTGGTGGTGGCGATATTATTAAGCAGTTTGTTGCTGCATAAGCTGTCTAAGGATTCCACATGGTTAATCGGATCGAGTTTGGCCGTGTTCGTACCGGTGGTGTACGGCGCGCTGCACGTCGGCTTTGGTGGTACGTTATTCAGCGCTGCAGTCTTAGTCGCGCTGGCATGGAATAGTTTCATCTCCCTGATGACGCGTCAACAAATAACCCGAGCACTGGTCGTGGTTTCTATACTGCTGCCGCCAGTTGCACTGGGGCAGGGTGGCCTTCATTTTCAATGGGGATCAACCGGTTATGTCGTAGGCTACATGACGGCGATGGCCGGATGTTTAGCAGCGCGAGCTATTGCACGAGGAAAGCTGCTCGTTTCATTTAAGGTTCCGATTTCAAGTTATTACGCTCAGGCAAGCCAAGCCTACATAGTAGGCTATGTCAGTTCAGGAATCATCGCACTACTCTTCTCATTAAACACCGATTCTTCTCGTTGGCTTACGACACTACTGCTGGGCATCATCAGTATAATGGTGCTTATAATCGCGCGAATCGAGAAAAAGCTGGATGTATTGGTGTTCTTGCCACTACTTTTGCAGGCCGCTATTCTGAGTGCCGTTCGTCCGCATTTACAAGATAGTGCGCAATTGGGAATTACCGCGCTGCTGTTGACCGTAGCCGCCGCCGCCAGCTATGCAGTAACGCTCAGTACTGTCTGGAAAGAGCAGCATCCGCAGCAACAGCTGTTACAGGTAAGCGTGCTCTTAGCGTATAGTGGGCCGGCGCTGGCCTTACTGCGACCTTCCGGTAATGTATTATTACCAGTAAGCTTGTTAGTTGCCGGTTTGGTCACGTACCACTACAATCGCAATTCCACGCAGTCAAATCGTGAATCCAGCCTTGGGGTATGTATCGCGGCCGTTCATTTGTTTATATACACCCTGGGTGTCCACAATATACACGTCCATACCCACTTGCTGGCGTTGTTCCTGGCTGGATTCGCGTACTGGCGCTATGTACTGCAGGATACGGACGGTTTTCAGAACTACATTAAAGCTGTCTTCTTTGTCGTTACCATACCATTGGCTTTCCAGAGTTTGGGCAGCGAAGCTGGTGGAAATTACGGATTGATATTAATTGTTGAGCAAATCATGTTCATGGCTATCGGTTCAATGCTACCGCCTAATACATTAGGCCAACATTTTTTACTACGCTGGGGACTTTGGACTGCGCTAGCGGCGATCTTGTTCCAACTGCGCGGGTTGGGCTGGGCGTTTGTGAGCCTATTGGCGGTAATAATCATCGCTACGGCCGTATACAGACTACAGAAGAAACCACTTGATAAGTAGCAGTACGAAAATGTACCGTTTGAGAGAATAATGTTGGTATGCACAGGTGTGTACCAATAAGCATAATGGTAGCGGCGACAAGACTTGAACTTGTGACCTCCGGCTTATGAGTCCGGCGCTCTAACCAGCTGAGCTACGCCACCACGACATTTGGATTTGCCGATTGACAAATTACAAACATCAACGGTAAATATAGCATGTTTTGTATCTGTTGACTAGACTTTTAATAGGTCCTGAATGCTAGGTAGGCGACTGCCAGTAAGCCAAAGCTGATTACGCCAATCCGGAAGGCATGCGTCGATACCCGTTGTGACAGCTTGGCGCCGCAAAAGCCGCCAATAGTGCTTCCGACCGCCATGACGAGACCGTGGTGCCAATCGATTAATCCGGAATTCCAGAGCGTGGCGATTGATGCGATAGCGATCGTTGCGCCGGCTAAATTCTTGAGTGCGTTCATTTTATGAATGTCTTTGAGCGAGGTGAAGCCTAAAAACGCCAACACGATAAACCCAAATCCGGCTCCGAAATAACCGCCGTAGATGGCTGTTGGCAAGAAGCCAATACTAATCCAGAGTAGCGTGAAATCACCCTTCGATTTGCCATGCAAATGTTTGTGTAAATGAAAATGAAGTAGCGGCTGTAAGGCAAAAAGCAATACGGCAAACAGCACTAAGGCGGGGACGATTTCTTCGAAGTTTCCCGGCGGTGTTCGGCGCAGTATCAGCGCGCCGATGGTGGCACCGATCGCGCAGGGAACAATCAGCCAGAGATATTGTTTGGGAATTTGCCGGAGATATTTTCGATACCCAAATGCCGAGCTGAGTGAGCCTGGCAGCGTTGCGACGGCCGCCGAGGCATTGGCATGAATCGGCGAAATACCAGTTGCTAGCATCACCGGAAACCCGAGCAGCATTCCACCACCAGCGATGGCGTTCATAGCTCCAACAGCGAGCCCGGTAATGAGTAGAATAATATCTTGCAGCATGTTTGTTTTCTATTTATAATTTAAATTATATCAGTTTGGTAATGCTGGCGTTATCAAATTTTTCGGATCCTTTGAACGGTATCTCCGGATCGATAGCGTGGCGCAGGGCGCGCCCAATCGCTCCGTGTCCGACAACTAAGATAGTGTCAAAAGGAAGGCTACGCAGGTAGGCTAGTCCTTGTTCGGCCCGAATGATAATGGCGTCGGTATCTTCGGCACCTTCGATGGTATCGAAATCTATATCGGGAATATAGGTCGTACCTTCTAGAACCCCAAAGCCACGTTCGATAAATAAGTCATTGTGAATGATATCTTCGCTCGGCAGATTGATTTCCTGGGCGATAATTGCGGCAGTATCTTTTGCGCGGTGCATCGGCGAACTGACGATGCACTGAATGCCGTGATCGCGCGCTTTGATGCCAGCCTTATGAGCCTGATCGATGCCTTCTTGCACTAACGATGTTTCGGTGCGGCCCGAAAATATACCTTGCTTGTTCATTTCGCTGAGCCCGTGCCGGACAAAATAAAGATGTTTCATATATCTATAGTACCAAAAATACTGGGCCTTTTGTTTGCTACTATTGTTGTATGAATATTGTTATTGCCCCCGGTCGATACCTCATCGCCGTAAGCGGTGGGGTTGATTCCGTGGTACTGCTCGATCTTTTGCACAACTCGGCGGGCGTCGATCTGGTTGTCGCTCACTTTAACCATGGCATCCGTTCGGACTCTGAGGACGATCTACGTTTTGTTGCTGGCCTGGCTGAACGATATAAGCTTAAATTTGTCTCGGAGACTGCCCAGCTGGGTCCGAATGCTAGTGAGGCATCGTCTCGGACTGCTCGCTATAACTTTTTATGGCGAGTGGCGCACGAGCATGACGCGGCTATTATTACGGCGCATCACCAGGGTGATGCTGTCGAGACGGCACTGCTCAACATTGAGCGCGGCACCGGCCGCAAAGGTTTAACGGCACTGGCTTCAGGTCCAGAATTAGTGCGTCCGCTACTAGAATATTCAAAGCCGGAAATTATTGACTACGCTATGCAGCAGTATTTGGAGTGGGTAGAGGATAGTACGAATTACTCAACTCAGTATCGCCGAAATTATTTTCGAAGACGGGTAATTCCTAAATTATCGCCGAAGCAGCTGGCGGACTTCGTGCAAGTACTAGCACGGCAACGGATTATAAATGCTGAACTCGACAAAATTTTGGACGCCATTGTTGATGATTTTGATAAGCCTGACATGCTACCACGAGACGCGGTGAAACAACTCGGCGTACCAGTTGCCACTGAAGTTATTGCAACTTGGTTGAGACGTAATAACTTAGCTGGATTTGATACCAAAATGCTTGAGCGAGTGGTTGCTGCTGTTCATTCCGCTCACACCGGAAACAAGGTCATGCTCAAGAAAAACGCCTATTTACTAGTAAGCAAGAAAAGTTTGGCACTCATGTACCTAGAGCGCTAGTCAAAAAGGAAATTGCAAGCTATAATAGATGTCTATGGATAAAAAACCGTTCCGACCAAATCGCAAGCCCACCAAAGATAATCGTAAAGGCATGAAAAACGCTGGCTTTATCGCTCTAGTCGTTTTATTCGGACTTATTATTTTTGCAGCTACCAGCCAACCGAGCCCACTCAAGCAAATTCCGGTTTCGACAGCTGTCCAACAAGCTAACGATGGCCAGTACTCTAAGATCGCTGTTAAATCGAACGAATTGCAAATAACCAAGAAGGGCGAGGATAAGCCGTCACTCAAGTCGTATCTAGAGCCTAACGCCACGCTCAAAGACCAAGGTTTTAATGCAAACAAATTTGAACTGTTGGCGGCACCGCTCAACAGCAGCAGCTCTACTTGGATCAACGCGGGACTCAGCATTTTACCGCTGGTCTTTATAGTCGGTATTATTTTCTTTATGCTACGCAGCGCTCAAGGACAGGGCAATCAGGCAATGAGCTTCGGTAAAAGCAAAGCCAAACTCTACGGCAACGAAAAAGGCAAAGTTACCTTTAACGAAGTCGCCGGTAGCGAAGAAGCTAAGCAAGACTTAGAAGAAGTAGTTGAATTTCTGAAGTTTCCGAAGAAATTCGAAGGTGTCGGCGCGCGCATTCCTAAGGGTGTTCTCTTGATAGGCCCTCCGGGAACAGGTAAAACATTGCTCTCCCGCGCGGTTGCCGGCGAAGCTAACGTACCATTCTTTAGCATCTCCGGTTCTGAATTTGTCGAGATGTTCGTCGGCGTCGGTGCTTCGCGTGTCCGTGATCTGTTCGCCAAGGCCAAGAAAAACGCACCGTGTATTATTTTTGTCGATGAAATTGACGCCGTCGGTCGCAAGCGTGGTAGCGGTATGGGCGGTGGTCACGATGAGCGTGAGCAAACCCTCAACCAAATTCTTGTCGAGATGGATGGTTTCGACCAAGGCGAAAATGTCATAGTCCTAGCTGCAACCAACCGAGCCGATGTGCTTGATCCGGCGCTGCTTCGCCCCGGTCGTTTTGACCGCCGCGTTAACATTGGCTTGCCCGATCGTAAAGACCGCGAAGCTATCCTCAAGGTGCACTTTAAGAATAAGCCAGTCTCTAAAAATGTCGACCTGGATTCATTGGCTGCTAAAGCAGCTGGTTCATCCGGTGCTGACCTCGCAAACATTGCCAATGAGTCGGCAATTATTGCCGCCCGTAATGGGCATACTGAAATTTCTCAACACGATGTTACCGAAGCTTTCGAGCGTGTTGCTATCGGGCCAGAACGCAAAAGCAAAGTTATGTCCGAAGCCGACAAGGCAACAACTGCTTACCATGAAGCTGGCCATGCTCTGGTTGGCCACGTTCTGCCGGACAGCGACCCTGTCCATAAAGTCACGATCATTCCTCGTGGCGGTACCGGCGGCGTGACTTGGTTCATCCCACCAGAAGATCGCATGTACGTGTCGCTTGTCCAGTTCAAAGACGTGTTAGCGCGTGGCATGGGCGGCCGTATCGCTGAAGAAGTCATTCTCGGTAAGGATCGTATTACCACCGGTGCCGGGTCAGACTTGCAAAATGCTGCTGAACTCGCACGAGATATGATTGTGAACCAAGGTATGGGTACGAAACTTCGCGATCAAGTCTTTAAATCGGACGACGGCATGATGATGGAGCGCATGATGAGCGATCGCCAATATTCCGATCAAACTGCCAAGATTATTGACGAAGAAGTCGAAGGTCTCATCAAAGAAGCTGCCGATCGCGCGCGAGCGGTCATTAAGGCTAACCTCAGTAAGCTCGAGGCTCTCAAAGATCGCTTGCTCGAAAAAGAGACGGTTGATAGCGAAGAAGTCGCCGAAATCTTAGCGGGTTCAAAGCTTCCAACTTCAGCCGCACAGTACTAGACCAGTTACGAGTCATGTTCAGCCCGACTGAAAACTAAAACTAGCTATTATCGGGTGGTCGCCTGCTCTATACTGTAATGAGCGTTATTTATGAATCCGACAGCCCCAACCCAACCCAAAAAAAGTAAGGTCAACATCGGGAGTATCTCGTTGCTACTTATTGGTACCTCGCTCATTAGTCAGGTACTGGGATTTCTGAGGACAAAACTTGTCAATGGTAATTTTCCGCCAACTGGTCGCGGAAGCACCGATGCCTATTTTGCCGCGTTTACTATTCCTGATCTCTTCTTTTTTACGCTGGCGGCTGGAGCTCTTGGCGTGGCGTTTATGCCGATATTGGCTGATCATTTGCAACAGAACGATCGTAAAGGCGTGTGGGAGTTATCGACGTCATTGCTGAACTTACTGGCCATCCTGATGGCGATTGTCGGGGTAATTATGTTTGTTTTCGCTCATCCTATCGTCCATCTTGTTGCTCCTAAGTTATCGCCCGATCAGCTCAATAACGCAGCCAGCATTATGCGCCTAGTAGCATTTAATCCGTTGCTGTTTACTATTTCCGGTATTTTGACGAGTGTCCAACAGACGATGGGTCGCTTTTTCTTCTACGCCATAGCACCGCTGTTTTACAACGCTTCCATTATCGCCAGTATATTTATTTTCAGGCATAACATCGGGCTGGTTGGACTAGGCGTTGGAGCCGCCGTCGGAGCGGTATTACAACTCATAGTGGTCGTCATAGGCACTTCACGATTAGATTTTCACTATCGACCGCATATTAACTGGCAAAGTCCAGATTTTCGGACAATCTTACGCAACTTGCCACCACGCTCGCTTGACCAGGGCATCGATCAGATTGGGAACGTCGTTGAAACCCGGATCGCCAGTACTATCGGCAGTGGTGCGATTTCCTACTATAATAACGCCTTTACGCTAAGCACGGCACCAATATTGCTCATAGGTACAGCGATTTCAACTGCAGCGTTCCCTCGGCTCAACCAACGGTTAAGTCAGGGGAGGCCAGACCTCTTTCGCCAGGATTTCTTAGCAGTTTTACGGGTTATGATCTGGATTAGTGCACCGTTAGTCGTAGCTTGTTTTTTTGCTCGTGGTTATCTTGCACGCTTAATCTTCACGAGAGATAATGCCCAGATTGCCATTATTTTTGGATTTTTAACGGTCGCAATCTTTTTCAGAATTATTTACGCCATTGTCTCACGGTGGTTCTATGCTCAAAAAGACACTAAGACGCCATTATTCGTCTCAATATTTACGATTGGTCTTAATATTTTTCTGGCCTATTCACTGTCGAGACCAACTTCTTATGGCCTGGAAGGGTTAGCATTGGCTCAATCGATTACCGCTGTAGTGGAGGTGTTCGTACTTGGTCTGATTATGATTAAACGCGATCCTAAATTGTTTGATCTAGCGTTCTTGAATGGTGTTTCAAAAATAGTATCGGTAACTGGTTTTACTATCGTTGCTGGATTTATCGCCGTTTCATTTTATCCATTAACATCGGGCGATCAAGGATTCTTCGTGCTCGGCTCAAAACTGACATTTATTTCATTAGTTATATTTAGCGTACACATTGCTTTGTCGGCTTTGTTCGGGCTCGAAGAAGTTCGACCATTTTTCGTCCGAATCCGTCGGATTGTCATCAAACCGTTCCGATCGTTGTAATTATTTAATATACGCTGAACTCCATGCCGAAAATGGAACTTAGCCAGCCGAATTAGAAGCAGCTATTTCAACGCCGTTATATCTTCAAAGAAACTATATGGTTGCTTGCAAAAAACCCGAATACCGACAATAATTTTCACCTCTGTTATAATCTACTAGATATGGAAAAAAGTAAAATCCGCAATTTTTGTATTATTGCGCATATCGATCACGGTAAATCGACGCTTGCCGACCGCTTGCTTGAAATAACTGGAACAATCGAAAAGCGTAATATGAAAGCCCAGATACTTGATCGAATGGATTTAGAGCGCGAAAAAGGTATTACTATCAAACTGGCACCAGTTCGCATGGAGTACCAGGGGTATGAGTTAAATTTGATCGATACGCCCGGTCATGTCGATTTTAGCTATGAGGTTTCGCGTAGTTTGGAAGCCTGCGAGGGAGCATTACTCGTTGTCGACGCCAGTCAGGGTATCCAAGCTCAAACTCTTGCTAACGTCTATCTTGCCATCGCCGCCGATCTGGCGATAATCCCGATATTGAACAAGATTGACCTACCGGCCGCTGACGTTGAGCGGGTTGGCGCCGAGATAGTTAGTCTGCTCGGTTGTAAATTCGAAGATATTCTGCAGATTTCTGCCAAAACCGGTGTTGGTGTCGAGGGAGTATTGCAACGCGCCATCAGCGATGTTCCACCGCCTAAAATTACCCAGAATACAACGACACGGGCGCTCATTTTTGATAGCTACTATGATGATTATCGCGGTGTCATTTTGTATGTCCGTGTTTTCGACGGTGCGATCGCGAAAAGTGCTCAGATAAAAATGATAGCCACTGGTGCGCCTGGTATTGCGCTTGAAGTTGGGGCGCTCAAACCGAATATGATCGCCGGTAAATCGCTGGAAAGTGGCCAAATCGGGTACATCGTCACAAACCTCAAAACGACTCGTGACGCCAAGGTCGGCGACACCGTGACACTTTATAATGCTCCGTCCACTGAGCCGCTTCCAGGTTATATGGACGTTAAGCCATTCGTATACGCTGGATTTTTTCCGGAAAGTAATGAATATTATCAAGATCTGAAAGATGCCATCGAAAAACTGAGTTTGAGTGATTCAGCCTTGCAATTTACGCCCGAAAACTCACCGGTACTTGGTTTTGGCGTTCGGATTGGGTTCTTGGGCTTACTGCACATGGACATCATCCGCGAGCGGCTTGAGCGTGAATATAATCTCGAACTTGTTGTTACGAACCCTTCGACTGATTATCGAGTGCTACTTATTAACGGCGAAAAGTTGGATATTCAAAGTGCCGCTGACCTACCTGATGTTTCGCAAATCGAAAATATTCGAGAACCCTGGATCAAGGGTGAGATCGTTGTGCCACAGGAGTACGTCGGCGGAGTCATCCAGCTCATCGCCGGCAAACGGGGGATTCATAAAAACCTAAGTTACATGGAAAAACGAGCACTCGTCAGTTTTGAGGCGCCACTAGCGAACTTACTAACAGACTTCTACGATCAGCTCAAAAGCATTACTAGCGGCTATGGCTCGTTCAATTATGAACTTGACGATTACCGAGTACAGGATTTAGTAAAAGTTGATTTCTACGTTGCTGGAGAACGGGTTGATGCGCTGTCAGTCATGACTCATAAAACTGAGGCTGAGCCACTCGGCCGCGATATCGTAAGTAAGCTCAAAGAGGTTATTCCGCGTCAGAACTTCCAAGTCGCGCTGCAAGCGGCAATCGGCGGTAGATTTATCGCCCGTGAAGATATTTCGGCTTTTCGAAAAGATGTTACTACCGGTCTATATGGCGGCGACGTTTCGCGGAAAAAGAAAGTTCTTGCTAAGCAGGCAAAAGGCAAGAAGCGTATGAAACGCTTCGGTAAGGTCGATATCCCAGCCGAGGCATTTACCGTTATGCTGAAGCGAGATTAAGTGGCAGGCTATTTGCTACTGTAAATTATAAGTAATTTCGATACAATGAGTCTAGCAAATGCAACAAAATAAAAAATATTTAACAATGTTGTCGCCGAGCTGGCCGAGCGCTGTCGCGGCTTCGCTGATTGCTTCGGCCATCATGCTAGGCACGGTCATTATGGTACGCGGTAAGAACAGTGCTTTGTTCGATGGCTTTTTTGCGACGCAAAACGCTTCAATATCGTCGTATAAGACACTCACGACTAGCCTTGCTAAGAATCAAATTATCAATAATGCACCGTTGTTTATTTTTTGGCTGGCGGTTGGTACGATCGTGTATTTATTAGCGGTTAAGATTTACGGAGTAGTTAGCAGAACGGAAGAGCTACGCGAGGAAATGGACTATGTCAATGTCGACCGCCTGTCGCTAATAAGAAGCGCGGTTATCGAGTCCTTTATCCGCTTGGTTGGTGCCGGTCTATGGCTGGCATACCTACTATTCTTCTTTAAGACGGCCGTTCCATTTTTGCTAAACATGACGAGAACAGCTGCTCTGTCTGCCCAGCCTGTCGACATACTGTATATAGGAGCTTTTTTAATTGTCATGGCGCTGAGTCTGTACGTAAACGTGGTATTTTTGCGTATAGTCTTGCTGCGAACCCGAATTTTTATAAATTAGCGAGCTATAAAGCGACTATACAGTATGTTAAGCGCTGTGCTCAAGCGGCTTACTCTGTACCTGAAGCTCCTGTAAGGCGTTAATAATTTCCTCAGCGTGCGTTGCTGGGTTCACACTTACAAATTCCTGAACAATATAGCCTTTGGGATTTATGATGTAGGTGTTGCGCCGGGTTCCGAATGGCTTATCGAACAATCGGACATTTCCACTACGCCAAGCACCAAACTGGCTGGTAATAACATGGCCAACATCGCTCAGTATCGGAAATTCTAGTCGGAACTTTTTTGAAAAAGCTGAATGACTGGCTACGGACCCACGGTTAATGCCGATAATTTCAGCATTACCAAATTGGGCGATTGCCCGGTATTCGTCACGAAAATTACAAGCTTCACGGTTACAATTATAAGCAAAATCTCGCGGATAGAAATATAATACCACCCAACGGCCAATATAGTCCTTGAGTTGTTTAGTCTCGCCATGTTGATCGAGAAGTGAAAAGCTAGGCGCTTTGCGTTGCTGCATATGCGTAATATTAGCACGTTACTATAGGTTACGGTATATGTTGTTAGAAAAATCACTATGCAGTAGAGTAGTTGCGCTTACCATAGTAGTACTAACGCTAGGAGGTGTATTTTGCAAAAACCACGTAAACTCTCGTCGTCTGAAGTAGAAAAACTTGAGTCCATAGCTATTGATGGAACCGGCCCATTTATAACGATTTATATGCCGACACATGACTCCGCAACTCCGCCAAATAGTAATGAAGATCAGATCAGACTTAAAAATCTGATGCACCAAGCTTGCGACATGCTGAGCGCCGCTGAACGACGCACGGCCGAACCGATTATCGTGGCGACGCTTGCTGCTATGACGGCTGATACCGGCTTCTGGAAAAATCAAACGCTAGGACTCATGATTTGCATGAACGCTGACACAATGTCCAGTTATAATCTTCCAACTGATACCGAAGAATGTGTCGATGTAAGTAATGATCAATTTTATTTGGCACCGATTTACGGTTTGTTAGAAGATCAACAATCGTATTACGTACTAGCCATGTCACAGCATGAACCAATGCTATTTGCAGATGATGCAGGGAGTTTTTCGCTAATGAAGGTCGGCTTACCAAAGTCGCTCGAAGATGGTCTAAACATCGATGAAACGGTATTAGGACGCGAGCAACAACGTTCTATGGGCGGTAGCGATACCTACAACGGCCGGGGTGGCGCCAAAAATCAGGCTGACGAAAATCGGGCTAGATACTGGAAACTTCTCGATAGTAAAATTATGTCAAAGGCTGATACGTCTAAAATGATGCTACTAGCCGGTACCGACAGTGAAATCGCTGAATATAAGGAGCACTCGGCGTACCCTAAGCTAGTTGCCAAGCATATTCACGGCAGTTTTAGTAAATTCCAAATACCGGAATTAGCTGAGGCCGCTCGGCACCTAGTTGCCAGCGAGCTAACCGAACCGGCCCACGATAAGTCGATCCAAGATTATAGTCGAATCAAAGGGGAAACACGAGGTGCGCGAACAATTCAAGACATCACGGAGCTGCAGCAGGCGGCCAAAAGTGGTCGAATCGAAACGTTACTGGTCGCCATGACGCGCCGAACGCGCGATACCATACGCGACGATTCAAACGATAGAATGATACTCAGTTTTCCGGCCAGCGATACGGCTCGCCGAACTATCCAACTTGTTGCGTCAAGCGTTCGCCACGCCGGTGGCCGAATCGTGAATATTGCCATGGATGCAATGCCGGAACCAGGTAAACCGGCCTTGGCTATTCTGCGCTATTGACGTAGCCGGCGCTGGCAATCTATGCTATAAACTATAGATGAATCAGCTTGCTCAAATACAAAATTTTCAAACGGCATTAAACGGCTACCATCCATCAAAAACTGCTATCCAGGTGCTTTCGCAGACAGAGCTAGTGCTACTGGTCGCGCCAGCTGCATCAGGTCGTAACACTATTATCCGTGAACTACTCAAAACGGATGACTACTATTTTATTGTCTCCGACACAACCCGAAAACCGCGGACTAACGACGGTATTCTCGAGCAGAACGGCCGGGAATATTGGTTCCGTAATGAGGCTGACATGTTGGCTGATATTGATTCCGGCAAATTCTTAGAGGCGGCGATTATCCACAATCAGCAGGTATCCGGTATTAGTATCCGTGAGCTCCAAGCTGCCCAGGAACTACGAAAAATAGCGATGACCGATGCTGAAGTCGCTGGTGCCGATAACGCTATCCGCTATAAACCCGATACAGTCGCCATATTTGTTCTGCCACCGAATTTTGAGGAATGGCAACGCCGGTTACGCTACCGCGGTGACATGCACGACGAAGAGTTCAAGCGGCGCATGGAAAGCGCTTTGACGGAGTTTGAGATCGCCCTGTCACGCGATTATTTCCGGTTTGTTGTCAATGATTCGATCGATGATGCCGCAGCCGAAGTTAACCAAATAGTTAAGTTGGACATTTTAGATGAAACTAAGCAGTCAAGTGGCCGAAAACTAGCCGAGCAACTCTATGTTGATACGGCCGCACTGCTCAAATCTCTGTAGTTATAGATACATTCAAAAGGTAAACCGAGCGACTGGCCGAACTAGCACTCTTGCTAATCGAGTGCCAAAATGCTAAACTATCAGCATAAATTAGATTATTTTTATGACAGATCGCCAGCAAAAAATACTCAGTGCAATTGTCGAGCAGTACGCTGAAGTCGCCAGTCCAGTCGGTTCAAGCTTAATGGCTAAGTTATTTGCCGTGTCATCGGCAACGATACGAGCCGATATGGCAGAACTGGAACGATTAGGCTTCATTAAACAGCCGCATACCAGTGCCGGCCGCGTACCGACCGATAAAGGCTATCGCTTTTACGTCAATAATTTTTCTGAGGTACCCCGTTCAATGTCGCCTGAACGCCGCAGCGAACGTGCTTTAGCATCCCGTGTTCAGCAAGCCGGTGCGCCGGAACGGATGATACGAAACGCCGTTGATACACTCGTTGAGCTGACGCATAACCTCGGTATGGCGACTATCGGTAACCAATTGTACATGGGCGGGCTTAGTAACTTATTTGGCCAGCCAGAATTCATGAACGGTGGACAAGTCCGCCAGGTGGCTCAGCTGCTCGATAATTTAGAGCCGTGGCTACGCGAAGCCGCACCAAACGAACCACTAAGCGTCTACATCGGTCAAGAGAATCCGATTGGTCGAGCGGCTGGTTGTTCACTGATCATTAGCCGATTCCGAAGTCCGTTCTCTGATCGAAGTTACATCGGAACGCTCGGCCCGACAAGACAAAGTTACCATGAGGTGATGACACTCGTCGCGAGGGCCGGCCAAGAACTTGAAGAAATGCTATACGCTGGCCCAGTCATTAACCAAAACTTTGTACCTAAAAGGAGCAATCATGACTAAAGTAACGAACAACCAATCAATTCCCGACGATTCATCGCTAAACAATAACCCGGAAACAGTTGAATTGCAGCAACAGGTAGGTACGCTCACCGAAGCTTTGCAGCGAGAACGGGCCGATGCAACCAATCTTCGTCGCCGGTACGAAGAAGAGTTGGCGAATCTGCGAAATCGTACGAAAGCTAGCGTCGTTACCGAGCTGCTTCCAACGATCGATAATTTCGAACGGGCACTCAAGCATGTCCCAGCCGATATCAAAGATCACGAATACATCAAAGGTGTCGAAGGAGTCGTCAAACAATTTGAAAAAACCTTGGCCGATATGGGCGTGGAGCGCATTAACACGGTCGATCAACCGTTTGACCCTACATATCACGAAGCTGTCAGCCTGGATGATGGCGACGGCAGCGAAGAAATCGTCTCCGAAGAACTACAAGCTGGTTACAAAATCGGCGATACTGTCATACGCCATGCAATGGTGCGAGTCACCACTAAGTAGCACAGTAAACTTAGTGAAATTGAAAGAGCTTTGTATTTCTTGCTGCCAATTAAACTGCCAAAATTCATTTAATAGCGCTATATGTGCCGAGATTCTAAGCTTACATTGTAACTAAAACAACAATTAGCACTCTTGACACTTGAGTGCTAATTTCTTATTAT
>JACMPL010000005.1 GCA_014377525.1 Candidatus Saccharimonadota bacterium | reverse complement strand
TAAAATCTGTAAATGTTGGCGAGCTGTCCGAGTAGGGTGAAACGCTTTAGCTTCGAGCAATATACCGACGATTTTAGAAGGCTTGTCATATTTGGATAGTACACGATCATCAAATACTGTTAAGCCATCGCCACTATCAAGCCCAAGCATGAGACGCATTGTGGTCGACTTGCCAGCTCCGTTGGGTCCCAAGAAACCGGTGACTTTACCCGTCTGTACAGTGAAGTATAGATCCTCAAGCACTATCTTATTGTTATACTTTTTACCAAGATTTGTTGCAGTAATCATATGCTAACCGTACCTCCGTGTTCATAGTTAAGCAGTGATTGCGGTTAAACGCTTACTTAATCGCGCGTAATTAACGCCAATTTGCTAATTCCAAACGCAATGATTGCATACACGGCAGCAGCAACCAGCGTTGATACTTCCACTTTTGAAACACCGTATTGCAAGTTGTAACTAAAGAGTCCGAAAAATGGTCTGGCGAGCGGGTAACTAACGCTGTAGATAAAATTAGCGAAGCCGTTCGATTGGTTAGCTCCAAGTAATATCAATATGAAGCGGAACGCCAAGAGTACTAGGATCACTCCGGCAATAAACCAAATTGTTCGGCTAACGACGTTGCTTTTATGATTAGTGTCGTGAGTTGGACGAGCTATTTCCTGCGTTGTTTGCGTGGTGTTTCCAGATCTAACAGTTGTTTGTTCGACTCGGGTAGTTGGTTCTTGCATTAGGCTTTCCCTTTTTACATTACAGCAAATATAGCACCTCGGTTTACCTAACAAAGTACGATATTTTACTTAACTGAATGAGCTATTTTAAGCCTTTTGTAATATTGCCAACAGCTCATCAGCGCTGTTTGCTACCATCAAACATTCTCGTAATTCCTTAGCGCCATCAAAGCCATTAATGTAGATTTTGCAGAACTTATTCAGCGTATGGATTGGTCGTTCACGGTCTTGCCAGGTGTCGGCAAACAACTTGACGTGTCGACGGTAGAGTTCAATTCGCTCCTCGCGTGGTTGCTCCCGCCACGGACTTGTAACAGCGAATACATGGGGATCCTGAAACACTCCGCGCCCGATCATCACACCATCCAGTCCATAGCGTACTGCCAGTTCTTTGCCGTGTGCACGGTCGCGAACATCGCCGTTACCAATAATTAACGTGTCTAGTTGCTTATCATCTCGCATTTCACGGGCGGCACCGATCAAATCCCAATCGGCCGGAACTTTACTCATTTGCTTACGGGTACGGCCGTGGATAGTGAGCATATCTAGTTGATGATCAAGTAGGAAATCGATCCACGTCATATCGACGTCATGGAAACCAACCCGCGTTTTGACACTTAACGGTAGTTGACCCGCCAACCCAGTCTTGGTGGCATTGATAATTTCGTCGGCCAGCGGCCGATTGAGAATAAGCGCACTGCACGCACCATTAGCAACTTCGCTTTTGGCCGGACAACCCATGTTAAGGTCGACACCGGCAAAATTTACACCGTCCGGCAGACCCAGTTCGCGGGCCAGCGTGCCATCAGCAATTTCTTGAGCAGTCTTTCTAAAGTTTTCCGGTTTGATACCCCAAAGCTGCGCGATTAATGGCCCCTCGCTAGCTGCAAAACGGAGTTTTTTGAGCAGTTTCGGACGGCCAGGACTCTGCAGGCCATCGACATTCACAAATTCCGTAAAATACAGGTCGGCAGGACTGCTGGAGTGCACAATTTGGCGAAACACCGTATCGGTGACGTCGTCCATTGGCGCTAGAATGAACAGCGGCCTAGCTTGGGTCAATGCCAAATTTTGCTCTGTACGTTGCAAGGTCTTTCTCTCCTAATCGTATATTTGTTTCAATGACATTCCGCCGTAATGTAAATAGTGTACCTCTTCGTCCGGCATAGGCCCGACAGGCTTTACTCAATTCTCTCCAGTTGTATATCTTATCATTTTGCGGGCCCGTAAATAAGTTTTGATCGAGTGCTCTAGCCGCGCCGGAGCGCTGATCTATCGACCATTCCTGGTTGTCAACAACGGCTGCGATAAGATTGTCAAAACTGAACGTCCGGACAGCCGAAGCTAACATCAACATACTTTGTTGCGCTCCTCTTTGGAAACCTGGTGTTCTTTGATATCCGATAATTTGGTCAAGTCGAGCAACTTCTTCATTGAGACCGACTAAGGCTTGCTCATGAAGTGGCAGTTTACCGGCAAAAGCATATAGCGCTGATTTAATTGTTCGCTCTTCAACAATTACGTTACCACTATGTGCCGCATTGCTAGCTTCAGTTTTGGCTGTTACTGAATTTTTAAAAGCTCGACCGTAGCGCAAGATTACACCATATTCAGCGGCGTTTAGTAGTAGACCGTCGATACTATTTTTACCGTTATTCCCGACTGTTGTTCTCGTCAAGAAATCTGGTTCGACCAATTTACGCTCAGCTTTGGTGAGCGTAACGTCCGTGCGCACATGCCTACCCATCAAATTCGGGATACTACCAAAAGCAATTCTGGCAGACATATTAGAGCCCCTGCCCTCGGGCATACCGGGCAGCGGTTCCTGAACGCCACGCGGCACCGGCACGATGTCATGATCAGAAAAACGAGCTAAGCGCTCGGTAATACTATGAGCCCGAATTTGCTCTATATCTTGATTGAACTTGAGTGGCTGCGGTGATGATTCCGGGTTTGAATGTTCCATAAGACTACAATTAGTAACTTTCTATACCGAAATAATCTTTAATTTTCATGAATAATCATGGAATTATTTTGTATCTGGCCATTCTGAAGTGTGGGCCATAGCCGCATCGCCTAATTGGGCTATTCGATTTTTATCAAATCTGTCATTCATAGCCAATGCTTCAGTCTGAATATTGCTCTTCCAATAAAACTTACGGGAGGTAAAATCAACTGGCAAGACTACGCTCGATAGCACTTCCAAGCCGTAGCCATTACCTTTTAGTACATCTGTATCGACGCCTCTGCGCGCATCATTAAAACCAGTATTGTACGGACCCATAGGAACCCATCTATTTTCTGTACCCATTACTGTTATTACACCACACTGAACCAAATATTACAATGAGTTCATCCGCTTACTCCCACCGAAAGACTTTGAATGCGATGAAGTAAATTACAACCGTCCAGACTGCCATAACTGCCAGCTGTGGCCCGAGATCTATCAAATGCTTACCCTCGGTGGCCATTAGCCGCAACCCGTCGATAACCGGGGTTAACGGCAAGTAGGCGGTAATGTTTTGGAGCCATTCGGGCATTAGGAACCGCGGAAAAAAGGTTCCGGACAGGAACAGCAATGGGAAGACGATGGCATTGCCGAGTGGTGCGGCCTGCCGTTCATTTTTGGACCAACCACCGACTGCAAGTCCGATGCCGAGAATAAGGAAGATACTTAGCACGACGAATGCGGCAATCTCCAGGTAATTTCCAACAACTTTTAAGTGAAAAACAGCGATCGCTACAGCAAATTGAATCGAAATTGCCACGAGGCCGATGGCAGCCTGGCTGAGCATGGTCGATACAAAATATTGCCAGACTTTGAGCTGCGTGGTTCGAAGCCTGCGCAGAATACCTTGCTTCTTAAGCTCCGGAAAGACGTTGATAGGACCAAAGACTCCCAGACCGATGATTGAAAAGCCGAGTAGTCCGGAGAATGTATAATCGAATGCCGACAACGATTGCGTATTCGATTGTTTACTCTCGACGCTGAACGGCACTGGCGCCTTAACGTACTGCATATTAACGCCCTTGAGCGTTTGATCGAGGATGGAGGTCAAGGTTTGGCCAGCCGAGGCGTTGTTTTGGGTGTACACCACCTGAGCTTTGCCGCCGGGGTAGGTTTGGCCAGCGACGGTATCGCCGAAATTCTGTGGGAGCACGATAGTTCCGTCAATTTGGCTTTTGGACATTTTGTCCTCGGCTTGGGCAGTGGTTGTGACGCTTTTATCAACTTTAAAGATTTTGTTCTTAGAAAGATCTTGAACGAATTTTTGAGAAAACGCCGAATGCGACTCATTTATAACAGCCACTTTGAAACTGACTCCGTTGCTAGAGCCCGAAATAGCTCCAAATACGAAAAGAAAGATCAATGGAAAGGCAATACTAAAGAATATGGCCAGCCGGTCGCGGAAAAAGCGTTTCGTGCTAATTTTAGTAAAAGTTAGGACGGTAAATAGCTGCTTATTCATACCTAATCCCGAATCGCCTTTCCGGTTAGATCGATAAAGACGTCTTCGAGATTAGCCTGTTGAACTTCGTTTTGCTTGGTGAAGCCGCGGGCCAGTAGCTGCTTGATGAGATTCTTCGGTGAATCGAGAGCGATAATTTTGCCGCGGTCCATGATTGCAACGCGGTCACATAGAATTTCGGCTTCATCGAGATAATGTGTAGTCAGTAGAACGGTAACGCCACGTTTCTGGATATCGCGTGTTAAGTCCCATAAATTACGACGAGCCTGCGGATCGAGGCCGGTGGTGGGTTCGTCCATGAAGAAAACTTTCGGACTGTGCACCAGAGCTGCGGCGATGCTTAGGCGTTGGCGTTGGCCGCCCGATAATTGCTCGGAGTAGCTGCTCGCTTTCTCACCGAGGTCGACGCTATCGAGGAATTTTTTGGGATCAACTCGCTCGCCGTAAGCGGCGGCAAATAGTTCAATGATTTCTGTCAGCTTAGTTTTTTCCTGAAATGCGGCGTTTTGGGGTTGTACTCCGATGATACGCTTGATGTCATCGGGGTTTTTTGCAACGTTAATACCGTCAACCAGCACCACGCCGCCATCTATCGGCCGCATCGTTTCAATCATTTCGAGTGTTGTCGTTTTGCCAGCTCCGTTGGGGCCAAGAATACCAAATATCTCACCTTCTTTTATCGAAAATGAGATTCCATCGACAACCGTTTGATTGCCGTAGACTTTTTTGAGGTTGGTAACTTTTACAATTAATCTAGCCATATCTTCATACTAACAGCCTAGTCAACCGATGTTAAGCGTAAATAAAACTACCCGCTGAAGCGGGTAGTTTTGGCACGTTATAAACTAGTTATCTTATGCGTTTGATGGTCAAAAAACCGTTGCGTGGGTTTTCGTTAACTTCGTAGCCAGCTGGCAAATCGGTTGCTTCAGGACGTGAATCTTTGCTGAAGTAGAAAATTGGCTGAGCTTTACCGCCGCGTAGGACAACAGTCTTTGTGTTCAAGTAGTACGTAACACCTTTTGAATTAGTGTGCTTATATCCATCTGCCATTTCTGAACTCTCCCTCTCTTATAAATAGTACTGTACCCCTAAAGTACTCTTGAAGGTTTTTGATTGTCAACCCCGGTCATCAGATAGACCCCTGAGGAAGTCAGTTATAGTACCCCTATTAACCTCGGTCAAACTGTTGCAATTAACATTTCATCCACAGCTTTAGATATTGCGCTCCTGTAGTCGCTGTATTACAATACGGTGGTAAGCATAAAAACTATAAAAGTGGAGTTAGCAAGGGTATGGATTTTTCAAATCGAGGTGCACAGCCGCAGAATGTCGCTCCTAGCGTACAGAGTTCAGCGAGCAACGTTATTCGCAAGACTAGCAATGGCAACAAAGACGTCAACAAAGTAACGCGTATTGCAGTTGTCGTTTTGGCAGCTTTAGTTGCAATCGTTTTGGTTGCATTAACTGCAAGCGTTCTTTTCGGCAACAAGAGCAAAGAGAGTGGGTTTGTCGATAAAAGTAAGTACCAGGCTGTTTTCCTAAACACCGGTCAGGTCTACTTTGGTAAAATCAACGATCTTAATAGCAATTACTTCGTCGTCAGTGGTATTTACTACCTACAGACTTCAAGCACTGGTACTACGACCGCAGCATCCGCAGCAAACACTAGTGTTTCGCTGGTAAAGCTTGGTTGTGAACTACACGCGCCAACTGACCGCATGGTCATCAACCGTAGCCAGGTCACGTTCTGGGAGAATCTTCAGGACACCGGACAAGTTGCCAATGCCATCCAGAAGTTTGTCAAGGATAATCCAACTGGTCAAAAATGTAGCAATACTGCCGCAAACAGCACCACGAACAACGTTCAGGGTTCAACTAACACAACCACGAACACCGCTCCTACAACTACTACGCCAACCACTACTACTAAGCCGTAGTTACCTGGCATCAGCAACAAAAGAGCCCTCTCCGGAGGGCTCTTTTAATTGGTTGGCGCTAGCTTGACTACCTAGTGTTACGTAGTTGCCGTTACTATGACCGACTATGCACCGCCGGAACGAGGAGTTTAGGACCGTGCTATACGCTTGATAGCGAACAATACCACGAATAACCCTAGACTCAGCAGCGTTACTACCATACTCCAGCCAGCCAGATCGGGCGACCAAGATGGTGATACAAAATCGAATTTATATAGTGCGTCAGAGATTGGAGCTAGTTTAACGCCCTGTTTTTGGACATAGGCCTCGATGCAAGGCACGCGGTTTCGCCCAGAAAAATCGGTGGCGTTCTGTTGTTCGCAGTATTTCTGAGCTTCGGTATAGGTCGCCGTATTATTCTTGGCAATCTGGTCGGCTCGGGTTTGGATAAGCCGTTCATAGGTGAATTTGAGCTGGATTGGCGGGTAAACGGGGCTCGGGCCAGAATCCATCTTAGTGTTCATATGCGACGTTACATATTGCTGCAGGTTTTCGAGCGTTATTTGGACGTCACCACCCTTTTGGTCGGCGCTATAGACGGCGTCACGTAGTCCAACCATATGTTGGTTGTTGGCTTTCAGGGCGAATGCGCAGATGATCGCACTGACGAGCGCCACAACAAAGACCATCCATGGCCGTAGGAAGCGAATTTTTGTCCAAATGCTGTGAAGACGACGTTTGTTCATGTCGATTATGATTATATAGGAGAGTTGTCAAGTTATAGAACATATCACTAGACGGCCAAGCACAATCAGGATACCCTTAGGTTATGCATATATATTTCTCTGGGATTGGCGGTGCAGGAATCGGGCCATTAGCGATGGTCGCCAAGCAGGCCGGCTACGAAGTTTCCGGTTCTGATAAGCAAGATTCGCAGTACATCAAGTACTTGCGGGAGCACGGTGTCGAAAATATTCATATCGGGCAAACTCACGAAGCAATCTCGCTGGCGCACAGCTTAAGTTCGATCGACTGGTTTGTTTACACCTCCGCCCTACCACTCGAGAATCCGAATGCACCGGAACTGCTATTTTGCAAAGATCAAACTATAAAAATGAGTAAGCGCGACGAACTACTAAACCAAATCCTCAAAGATACCGGCCAGGAAATGATCGCCGTCGCTGGCACGCACGGTAAAACAACTACGACTGCTATGGTGACATGGTTGTTTAAGCAACTTACATTGCCAGTCAGCTACCTTCTGCCTGCCAAAACTAACTTCGCAGAGATGGGAGAGTTTGCTGTCGGTGCCAAATATCTCATTTACGAAGCAGACGAATTTGATCGTAACTTCCTAGCATTCGAGCCAGCTATCAGCCTAATTACTGGCGTAACTTGGGATCACCACGAGATTTTTCCAACCCGCGAAGATTATCAATCGGCCTTCCGCGAATTCATCGACCAGTCGGGGCACTGCATCGTATGGCGCGAAGATTTCGAATACTTGCAGCTAGGGTCAGCCAATAATCTGCAAATCGAGGATTCAAATAACACGTTCGTTGCAAAAATCACGTTAAAAGGCTTTTATAACCGACTTGATGCCTGGCTGGCGATTTGTGCCGTTCATAGAGTGACCAGAACCCCGCTTACGACGCTGGTCGACCATATGAACCGCTTTCCAGGTTTACAGCGTCGTATGGAGTGTGTGCAGCCGAATCTCTACAGCGATTACGCGCATACGCCCGAGAAGATTCGTGGAGCCATGAGCGTGGCCACCGAAATGGCAGCAGAAAGCGGGCAGGACTTAGTTGTTGTGTACGAACCACTGACAAATCGTCGCCAACACTATCTCAAAGCCGATTATCGTGATTGTTTTTCTGGTGCCAGCAAAGTCTACTGGCTACCAAGCTACCTGGCCCGCGAGGACCCGGACCAGCACATTCTAACGCCCGCTGAACTTATAACTTATTTGGCCGATCCAACACTCGCCGTGCCAGCCGATCTGAACGCTACGCTCCGTGCAAATATACAAAGCCATCTCGCCGAGGGCAACATGGTCGTATGCATGGTAGGTGGTGGTGGCGGTAGCTTAGATGAATGGCTACGCCAAGAATTCAAGGCATGAAAAAGATTTATTTTGCCTGTTCTATCCGAGGCGGCCGTGATGACGCTGAAATCTACGCCGGACTAGTTGCTAGCATTAAAAAACAAGCTGAGGTTTTAACCGAAATATTTGCCGATCAAAAATTAACATCAGCAGGAATGAATAAACCAAGTAACGACATTTGGTCTATAGATATGGCTTGGGTGACAGCAGCCGATGGCTTAATTGCTGAAGTAACCAATCCGTCTCTCGGGGTCGGCTACGAGATCGCCAAGGCTGAAGATATGCATAAACCAATACTCTGCCTATTTCGACCAAGTTCTGAACGAAAACTTTCAGCGATGATTGGCGGCAACCCAAGCGTAATAGTCATTGAATATCAAACGCCAGGCCAAGCAGAAGCGGCTATCAAAGAATTTATCTCGAAATTATAATTACCAGCCATATTCGGCGTAGATACCGCCCATGTCGAATGAGCTCATCTGTTGTCGCCGCTACCTGTGGTTTGGCCTCTTGCTTTGCGGCTGAGAACCTTCTCTAAGTTTTGAGCGGCAACCTTGTCGAGCGACACGCCCAAGTAGTGGCTGAGGGCGCTGATGTACCAGAGAACATCGCCAAACTCTTTGATAATTTCGGCGCGGTCGTCCTCGTTTAAAACACCGTTTTTATCTCGAATTATTTTCTTGAGTTTTTCGGAAACCTCGCCGGCTTCACCAGATAGACCAAAGGCTTTTTCTAGGAATGCAGGGTCAGTTACGGAATTCATTTTCCCACCAAATATGTCGGTGGTGATAGCTATTTTCTGGTATTCATCAAATGTCATCCGATTATTGTACCTGGCCATCGCCCTGGCGCAAAATCTCAATGTGATCGTCGACAACCCGGATAATTGTGGATCCGAGACCTTCTTTGGGCCCACCATCGATGTAGAAATCAACGCTCGTGCCGAAGTAGCCCCGAGCGTCGGCAATAGTAGTGCTTGACGGTTGACCGGGCAGATTTGCACTACTCGTCAGGAGTGGCCCAGTAACCTCGAGTACAGCTCTGAGTTGGTTATGATCCGGAATCCGGACGGCCAACGTCCCTGTACCTTGATCGAGATAGTTAAGTGCTGGGCTACTTGGTACGACAACACTGATCGGGCCTGGCCAGAATTGAGTTACGGCCGTTAAGTAGCGCCTGCTGAGGCCAAGCGTTTCGAACTGCTCTAGGCTGGCAGCTATGATCGTACCCGGTTTATGCTCGCGTGATTTGAGGGTGTATAGCCGGCGAACGGCTGCCTGGTCTGACGCCCGACAGACTAGGCCATAGAGCGTATCGGTTGGGAGGACGCCGACGGTTGCCGGCAGTAATAATTTTTGAGTTACTTCGTCAAACATACTATGCAGCGTATCAGAACTGCGAATCGTTATAAAGCGTTATTTCATTTGGCGAACGTAGGCGTAGACGGCCATTGCAGCCAGGCCAAGAATAATAACCACCGTGGCTACGATCGCAATTTCGCTACCACTGCCAACTAACTCCTGTTTGGAGGCCTCGACTGGTTTGACATTTCCAGGTAGCACGGCTGGATTCTTGTTTGAAGCTGGCGATGTCGGGCTAGGACTAAGACTTGAAGTTTGATTTTGATCAACCGGAACAGGAGTTGGCGACGAATTTGCCGGAGCGGGCATAACAGGGCGCGGCGCGACAACATCCATCGACTGGTTTGGCAATGGTTTTGGTGCGAGAACGGGAGGTTGTGCGACTGCTTCTGGTTGCATACTGCACATATTGTAGCATAACCAATATACCTGGTGCGCATCGACTTACAGTGAATAAATTGGGCCGGTCTGACTAATAAGTCCTTCGGCAATCAGCTCCGCTAATACTGAATGCAAGCGCTCGTCGTTAATGTCGTTTAATAAATCACTCAGGCTCAGCGGACGTATTGATAATTGCTTGATGATCATACCGCGAATTTGCCGCCGAGAACCCACAAATTTTGACTGCTTTGCGTACGTCGTGCTGATTTTGCTGACGTTTCCTACACTACTTTTAAGAAACGAGCCGTAATCCATCAGTGCCCAATACTATATCCGCGGATGTTCGTAATCAAGTGTCGGTTCCGCTACATTTGTAATTTGCTTATCGCTCACAGACGCGTCGTTACGGAAGAAATGATAGATATACACAGTACGAATATTCGTTTCTACGAATACGACCGGTTGATTGTACGCATAGGCGACAATAGCACCAGCTGTGTTAACCCCGACTCCGGGCAGTGCCACGAGACCAGCGACGGTATTTGGGAATATACCGCCCAAATCTTGAATGATCATCCTAGCGGCCTGATGCAAAAATTTGGCTCGACGATTATAGCCGAGACCACTCCAGACACGCAGCACATCGCCGAGCTCGGACACGGCCAATGCCTGAACGGTTGGAAATGTAGCAAGGAATTCCGGGTACTTAGTACTGACTCTAGTAACTTGCGTCTGCTGCAACATTAGCTCACTGACCATAATTTTATAGGCGTTGAACGAGCCGTCCGCTTCGGGTAGACGCCATGCTAAATTGTGTCGACCCAGCTGGTCGTAATGCTGGTAAATAGTATTCTGAAAATCAGCGATGACGGCCCGGTCCATGACTACAATAGTACCATTAGCCGCTAGTTGGTATTGCCGTAGCCGTTACCGGTAGCCTGGCCGACGCCGTAGTAGCCGCTGACTTTAACAGGTGCCTTGGAGCCATCGGCCGGAGCAATGTACAGCACGCTGGCTTTTGCCAGCAGTACATAGTTATCACCGTACCAACCGTAGGCCGTAAAGCCACTAAACGCAGCGATTGGTGTGGCAGCGCTAGACGAACTGGTGGAACCGCTCAGCACCGCAGACTTACCGTCGCGCAGCTCATCCCATAACGCCGATTTTTCGGAGGGCGAAATCATGTACCGCGGATAGGTTTTATTGAACGTCGCCTGCGTGACCGACGCCGAAGTAGCAGCTGTTTGACCATCAAACTGGTAGAAGCTCGTTTTACCAACATCGTAATTGTAGGCGGCATAACTTATGACTCGGACACCAGATTGGGCGGCCTGAATATAGCCGACACCGGAGGCTGGAATTTGCAGATAATCTTTTTTGTTTTGGCCGGAATCGCCGGCTCCGCGGATTGCGACTGTTTTATCTTTGATGTCTTTCACGCCACTGACGTACCACTGTGTGTTGTAGATTAATTGATCGGAAATAATAAAGAAATTATAGAAGCCTTGGTAGGCGTAATTGGTAGTATCACCGTCGACTAAGCCCTGATCGATCTGATTAAGCTGTTGTTTGTCGGCGCCATAGCTACGCACAATTTCGTGGCCACTTTGCGATGCGGGAACGCTGTTGCGAACGGCGTCATAGACAAAGCTATGCCCGATCCAGCCAATCGTCGTAAAGGCCGTGTCGCCGGAATCGAATGTTGTGACTTTGTCAGTCGCCGTATCTATCAGATAGAGCGCCGGTTGCGGCGTATCGCGCTGCGACCGGAGTACGGCGAAGCGCCAATCGCGCGATACTAGCAGCGTGGTTGTTGCAGCATCTTCTTTGCCCGTGCCTTTTAGAACGGTTTGCTTATCGCTACCATCAAGATTTTTCTTGACGACGTCGACACTGCCATTTTCGTTGGATAACATATAAATTCGGCCAACTGGCGTTAAGCTAAAAGTATTACCAGCGACTTCGTCACCGGTTATCTGAACCGTTATAGCCGCATCGTTATAGCCGGTAGCGGTCACTCGGCCACCCGTGCTGATACCAACTGTCGGCAGTACGATAGTGGCTTTGCCCTTGCTATCGGTTTTGGCGCTGGTCTTGAGAACGGTCAGCTCGACATCGGCCACCGGTTTGCCAGTGATGCTATTGACGACAGTGATTGGCACCTGCCGACCGGTCGCCGTAATAGCCGCTACTACGGGTGCCAGCGTACCAAGACCAACCGTGACATTGGCTTCACTAGCTCGGTAATATTGCTTGGTAATGGTGAGCTTTCGGGAGCCGAATGGAACTTTTATCACCGTTTTGCCGCTGGCATCAGTTGTCGCACTAACGCCCGCGACGCTAACCGTCGCAGCGCTGACAGGTTTGCTAGTTTTGCCGTCCATAACGACGACCGTTAGACTGCGTTTGATGACCGCACCGAGTACGGTGTTTCTGGTCGAGGGGATTGCTAAAACAGCGCTTAACAGGACAATAATAAGCAGCCATAATAACTTTCGTTTAAAGATTCGGCCTAGTAAGCTTGGTTTATTTACAACTGGAGCAATGGCAGTTTTGGCGTCTTCGGCCGCTAGCAGTTCGTCGCTGTCACTGGCAGTAATGGCGGCGATTGCCGCATCAGTCACCGCATCATCAAGTCGGGTGGGCGATGATGCGACAGGTTTTAGTAGCTTTTCTCCACTGGTCTCTTTTTTAGGAAATACCGTCGGATAGAGTTTATCGATAGCCGGTTTCGGCTCGGCATTCGGCAAAACAATCGGCAGCAAGGGCTCGTCTTGGTAGCTGGCGACACTACTGACAGGGATTACCACTGGCTGCGGTGATTTCTTGGTAACGACAATCGCCGTGTCAGCACTATCGTCCTGGGCGTCGATTTGCTGCAATAAATCGTCGGGTACCGCTGGCGCTGACGATTGCGGCAAATTAGGCTCGGCCGGCTCTGTCGGTTGGTCAGCCGAAACCACTATTTTGCGGACCGTAATGACGGCATCGTCATCGTCTGGAAGTTTATCAACTAAAGGAGTGTCGACCACCTTCTTAGCACCCGGCGCCATGATACCATCGACCCGTTTTTCTAATTCGGGATCAATCTCTGCATCGGATTGTGGTTGCGCTTTATTGGCCATAGTTTAGGAATGGTTACTAGGCGAGGCGTTGCAAAAGGCTGAGTGCCAAAGCGTTAAGTCGCTTCTTAGGTGTAAGGTAAAAAGTCATAGTTCCTAGCTTGTTTATTTTGAGTTAATCTACCTATAGTTTTACCGCGCTTATGCTTAGCGGTCAAGTAAATCACTGTGTATAACTGCTTATTTAGCGCGCGGCGGTAGTGGCACGAGCACGCTGGTGCGGTTCATGTAGGCCTGGTACTTAGGATCGGACTTCTTACGGTTCTCGATCGGCGGTATGCCCGAAGCAAAAATAATTGTCACCGCCAGTATTGTCGGGCCAATCAAACCGAGCCAACCGTAGCTCGCCGAAAAAGCAAAAACCGCTAGGCCATACCAGATCAGAATCTCACCGAAATAATTGGGATGACGACTGTACCGCCAAAGGCCTTTGTCCAGCACCTCACCTTTGTTTTTTGGATTGGCGATAAAATCATGGAGCTGTTTGTCGGAAATTGCCTCAATTATAAAGCCGACAGCCCAAATAGCCGTACCGATGACGGCAAACGTCGTAGTCAGCCCAGGACGCACCTGGAGGCCCGCAGCCAGCGATATCGGTATCGTAATCGCCCAAACGATCACACCCTGGAGCAGGTAGATCGAAAAGAAGGCTCGTACCCAGTAATTACCGTTCCATTTGCTGGCAATGAGTTCGTAACGAGGGTCGCGGCGCGTTCTGAGTCGGGCGCCGATGTGCCGAGTTAACCGCGCACTCCAGACCGTAACAAGCACCCCGAGCAGCACACTATGTAGGCTGTAATTTTGGAGGACACTGATCCAGGCCACCAGCGCAAAGCCACTGCCCCACGCTGCATCGACGATATCGAGCCGATTATGCGCCTTGGCGATCAGGAACCAAATAGACATGTAGGCGACGAGCGCTAGAAAGTTGACGACAAGTAGTTGTGTGATCATAGCTTCATTATAGCTCGGTACAGCATTTCGGCAATCATCATCTATGCTACTGACTTCACGGTAGTAATTCAGCTACAATTAATTGCATGCCACTAGCCACTACCAGTAAAATCAAACTTGAACTCAAAAATGCCCGAACGCATCTGTTAGAAAATGATGCTCGGCTGGCTAGCATCATTGGCCGAGATATAGTTGCCGAGTTCACCCCACACGTAAATTATTACCAGGCACTCGTAAAAGCAATTATCGGCCAACAACTGAGCGTTAAAGCAGCAGCGACGATTACGAGCCGGTTCCAAGCACTATTCGGAGGAGAATTCCCCGAACCCGGTACGATCATCAAAACCTCGTTCGAGGAGTTACGGAGTGTTGGGCTGAGCGGCGCCAAGGCAAACTACGTCCGTGACTTAGCCGAGCACATACTAGATAGCCGGATATGTTTCGAACATATCGATACCCAATCAAATCAGGAGATAGTAGCCGAATTAACTGATGTCAAAGGAATTGGTGAGTGGACCGTACACATGTTTCTGATATTCTGCGTCGGTCGGCTCGATGTCCTCCCAACGGGCGATCTCGGTGTTCGTAGCGCAATCCGTAACGTCTACGAGCTGCCCAATTTACCAACGCCCACCGAAGTCATGACAATCGCACATGATAACAATTGGCATCCCTACGAATCGGTGGCTAGTTGGTATCTCTGGCGATCACTCGACAATACGCCTAAGCTAGAATAATTGAATACCAGCTTCGTCGTCGAACCGAGTATCATCGTCTAATACTGGGTCTGGTTCAATAACCTCGGCGCCGCGCCGTAGCACTTTGTTGGCATGCAAGAACGTCTGAATACCCATTTTGATGATAAATAGCCGTTTCGGATCATAGCTAACACCATCCGGCCGAAAACTTGAGGTGCCGATTAGCCGTTCATCAAGTGGTGGCACTGAGCCCTTTTCGCGGATCAGTAGTATCGGCACGACTGTTTCGTTCCTAACATTCTTAGGTTCCGCAATCGCAGCTAATGTATCGAAAAGCAGCTGATCGGCATTGGTGACGTCGGCAATGACAACATCACCGGGCACAATACTTGCCGGATTTATGGGGAATTCACCGCCAATCAGGTAGGCAATATGACCGATGAGATGTGCGGTAGCCGACTGGTTAATGCGCGCTTCGGCCGCAAAAAAGTTTACTACGGCTTCGGCCATTTTAGCGTTCGAACTTTTCTAAATGGTCGTTCAGCGAGCCAAGAAATTCTTTGGCTTGCTCGGCCGTCATCGCAAAGCGAGCGACAATATTTCGTTGCTCGCCACCAATAACTGCCTGGGCCATATTAACCGTCACCGCATGGTTATCCGAGGTTATAACGTAACTGTCGACAAAATAAATCGGTGTTCGACTAGGATCTACATTAAAACTTACCTCGTCTGCCATATCTATCTCCTTCTAGTCCGTACCATAATTAAGGCGTTAAGCGGTTGATATCGCGCGGGAACAAAATCGCCTCTTTGACATTAGCCAGGCCGATGGCTTTCTCGGTTAACCGGTCGATGCCAAAGCCGAAGCCACCGTGGGCGGGCATGCCATGCTTAAAGGCGCTGACGTAGGCGGCGAAGCCGGGCGCTTCCGGGTCGACGCCGGCGGCCTTCATTTGTTCGACCAGTTGTTCGTAACGGTGCTCGCGCTGCGGTACGGTCGAAATCTCAATCCCTCGGAATAACAGATCCGCCGACCGGGCAGTATCGTTCTCGCCCTTCATATGATAAAACTTCATTTTTGATTGCGGCAAGCCAGTTGCAAAGACGGCTTCACAGCCATGCTTCTTTTTGGCATATTCACAAATCCACTTTTCTTCGTCGGGAGTGAGGTCAATTTCTTTGGAAACGTCGGTGCCGGTTCCTTTTTGATAGAGTTCATGAATTTCGGCCATGGTCCAGTGCGGAAATTCTGGCGTGAGCGTCAGTTCTGGTGCCTGCAAGCTCTTGAGGGCGTCACCGTGTTCGGCATACAGCCGAGTTAGTATGGTGTAGACCAAGTCTTGCAAGAAGTTCATGACGTCATTGTGGCCATCGATGAATCCCATTTCAACGTCGAGCATAGTAACTTCTGACACATGCCTAGTAGTGGCCGATAATTCAGCTCGAAAAGCTGGAGCAATCTCGAAGACGCGTTCAAACACTCCGACCATCATCTGCTTATATAGTTGCGGGCTTTGGGCTAGCGTCGCCTCTTTGCCGAAGTAATCGAGTTTGAAGACTTCCGCGCCGCCCTCGGCAGCGCCAGCGACAAGCTTCGGAGTATTGATTTCGACAAACTCGTTATCATATAAGAAACTACGGATGTAGCGTAGCAACTCACTACGAATCTTAAATATTTTAGCCTCTTGTAAATTGCGTAGTCCAAGCTGGCGATAATCAAACAGCGTGTCGAGATTCTCGGATTTATGGCTGAGGGGTTTATCGATTTCGATTGGCGGTTCTTCTGTAACTGGTACTTCGACCGATAATTTAGCGTCGTGGAGTTCGGCGCCGCCCGGTGCACGCGGTTCTTCTATGACGAGACCTTCGACCGATAAAATCGTACCGATTTGTAGGCCACGCAACTTCTCGACTTCGTCCTTATCTTTGATGACGATCTGGACTAGTCCGTGCCGATCACGAACGTTAATAAATGTCAGGCCGCCCAGTAGACGCTTCTTGTGTAGCCAACCTTGAATGGTGACGGTCGTGCCAATATGAGCCGATAGGTCGTTGCTCAGTGTTCTCATGATGTACTCCTTAGACTGAACTTACAGATGGCTAGTTGATTGTTATTTTATCATCTATCGGTCAGATTCATCAGTGGCATTTGTCGAGTCGGCCGCACCAAGCGTCAGATCATCGTTATTGTGGCGCGCCGCTACCGCCGCGACGTCGGTGTATTGTTCGAAATCATCGCCGGGGATATGGCCGAGTAATTGCTTAGTAATTGATTCGACCGTTAGTATGCCGACATACTCCTCAAAGCTGTTAACGACAACAAATAGCGGACAATTCGTCACAAAGAAAGCGTGCAAGGCAGCCCGCAGCGAATCATCCTCGTGTAGGTAATAGACGACGGCGTTCATATGATCGGCGACAACACCCTCGGAGTGAATGCCGAGTTTATGTATTGGTAACGAACCGACGATCATCCCTTTTGGCTTATCCAGGACTAGCACGAATGACTGCCCCGACTGATGCAACTCGTCAATCAGGATTGGCCCAACTGTCTCGGTGGCCTTAATAGTTTTAATACTGGCGCGCGGCGTAGTGATATCGCGGACGCTGTAATCACCAAAGCTCAATGCCTGTTGAACAATATTCAGCTCTTCGTCGCTTAGGCGATTGTCGGCTTGGCGTTGTTGCTGCTGAATAAGCTCCAAGACGTCACCACGCTCAAATAAACCGGTGTGCGGCTGCCCGGAGTAGCGCTTACGAACTTTGGCATCCCCGCGGCTAACCAGCGGGTGAATGTAGTTAAGTATCCAGACGACCGCTGGCGTAACGGCCAGGGTGGCTTTGGTGCCGAGGCTGCTCACCCGCGTTGCCGGTAGCCAAGAAAATGCCGCGAACAGCAACACCGCCACCACAAAAATGCTAAAAAGCGGCGAGGCTGCTCGGGCCAGCAGAACGAATCCAGCGGCGCCGCTGAACCCGATTACCGTCCATAGCAGCACGCGCAAGCTTGTACCGTAGGCGACAGCCGGGTAAATCTTACTAGCAAATTTTTCGTGGCGCTCGGCCTTACGCTTCAACTCTTTGAGTGGCAAATGATAGTAGGTTTTACGTATAATAACAGTGCTGAGTGAGATTGCTAGAAATAGTATAGAAAAGAGAAAACCGGTCATTGTTTTAAGCTTATAATCATTCGCTCATTTTGCCTAGTAATAGTACTGCTTTGCAACTGAGCTAATACTGGAAGATCATTTGGCCTACTAAGCCCGTCAAGTCGTAATCGCTCAGTCGTGTTGTATACTATAGGCAATAAAGCTTTAGAGGAGATTACGTAGAATGTCAAAGCAATTTGTGGCGGTTATTATTGTCATCGTTTTAGGGCTCGTCGGAATTTTCGCGTTAACTGGACATAAATCAGCATCAAACAGCCCATCCGGTAGTACCAAGCTGTCCTCGCACATTCAAGGTAAGGCTACGACGGGCGTTACTCTTGTCGAATACGGCGATTTCGAGTGTCCATACTGTGCCCAATACTTCCCTACCATCAAAGCTATCGAGCAGTTTTACGGTGACAAGATTTCCATCCAATTCCGCAACTACCCGTTAACTAGTATTCACCAAAACGCGTTTGCTGCCGCACGCGCCGCCGAAGCCGCTAGTTTGCAGGGTAAGTTCTTCGAAATGCACGATCTCCTGTACGAGAACCAGAACGCTTGGGCAGGCGCCACTGATCCGCTAACTGCCTTTTCGGCCTACGCCAAAAAAATTGGCCTCAAAGCCGACCAGTTCAAGACTGACTACGCCAGTTCAAAAGTTAATGATCAGATAAACGCCGACCGAAACGAAGGCGCTCGACTCGGCATCACCGGGACACCAACCTATTACTTAGATGGCAAAAAAGTTCAAATCGCTAATTCAGTTGAAGAATTCAAAAAGTTGATCGACGCCGAGATAGCCAAGAAAGCACCAGCTAGCGGTGCCACTAATCCAACAGCGCCAGCTACGAGCGCTCCAACCACCGATCAGACGGCCGTGCCCGCCCCAACCACCGGTCAGTAGCTCCTATGCAACCGGTGTGAGCCATAACTCATGACTCATGATTCGACGAATTAATAAGACCTGCTCGTAATGGCAGGTCTTTTTAGTAGTAAATAAATTCTTGCCAAGTTGACGTGGTTTCGTCGACCTGAACTGGTACATATTGAGTTTCAGTTTCAATAACAATAACTGTTACAGACATGATTTTACCCTTTTTGCGTTGCACCGATATGTTCGGAGTAACTATTTATAATTTTTGTTTCTTAGCTATGCGCTTTGAAGTACTTCCATAGTACTAAAGGTGGTTATGGTTGTCAACATTACACCTATACACACCCCTGTTATAGACTACTTATTGGGGCTTATTGGAGTGAAACGTATAGCCAATGGCGATCACTGTAGCGGGCGACGCTCGCCAGTAATCCAGCCGCACTACCGCGTTCTCGCAGAGCTTCGCGGATAGATGTCGATGAGACATGAGGCGCATAACTTTCGATGACGCTAAATTTTTTGGGCTGCGTCGGCCAAGACCGGATCATGTCCGATACTGCGGCCGTGTCATGACCGCTGCGAACACCAATTAAGAATTCGGTTGATTGCAAGAACCGCTCGGCGTGTGGCCACATCGGCAACGAGGCGATCGCGTCCGAACCAAAAATAAATACCAGCTCAGCACCCGCAAATCGATGTCGAAGCTGCGGCAGCGTCCGTTTGATCGTCAAGCTCATGTCGGAAAGTTCAACCACACCGAATTTACGGTGCGGGGCGCAGGCTTTGTTGAGCATGCCGACGCGGTGGGCGTAGTGCTCTACGCCAGACTTGTAATATGGTCGCCGTTCGGGCACAAAATATAGCTTATCGAGCTGGGCGGCCTGCAAAGCTTGCAGCCCAAAAGCGATGTGCCCGGCGTGAACCGGATCAAAGACACCAGCGTAAATTCCAATTCTTTTTTGTCTTGTATGCATGATTTAAGTATAGCTTGTTACGGTTACGACCGCTTGGCAGAACAGCCACAGTCTCCGGTGATTCGCGTCTTGGTAATCACTGTTTTAACATCTTTTTTATGGCAAAGCGGGCACTCTTTGGAGGTAAATTCGCAGTCGTCATTTGATGCTTCGCCATCGGCTTTATCGGATTCGGCTTCGCCACCGACGCCGCCAGGACATGATGACGTTCGAGCAGTTTTGACGGCCAAGGCAAGTTCAGCCTGCGCCTCATACAAATTACCGTTTTGTAAGTGAGCTCTGGTGTTCAGAATGTGCTGCATAGAAGTAGCCCGGAACACGCGGAGATTAATGCTATCGTCGCGTACGGCTTGGTCGACCATTTGGGCTTCCGAGAGCGTCGCCAGCCTCTGAGCAGCCTGCGTTTTACTGGTTATCGTTGGGGCGAGCGCAATGAGTTCGGTGACTATCTCCTGGATTTTGGGTTGATAGGTCAGTTCACGCAAGCGACACGTTTCGCGGTAGGACGTATAATCCTGCACTGGTTTAGCCTCACCAAAAAAGGTTCCGCCGGCTGCTTCGTCATATAACCTGACAATATCAATCACGCCATTTGGCATCAAATCATTATGAATTAACAGCGGCGTACCAATGATTTCTGCGGCCGATTTGGCTGCAATGTCTACTCCCAAATTAGCAAACATCGTTGCAACTGTTTGAGAATCATGCCGCTCGCCACCTGGTGATTTTATGCCCGCAACAAAGGCCGATTCGGTAACGAGGTGATCTCCCTGGGCGCTCGTAACCTGAATGGCGCAGCTCATTGTTTCTGTAAAAAACCCTGCCTTCGACATTTGCGTTTCAGTCATATTATCGGCAGCCCGCGACACTACGACAAAGCTATAATCTTCCAAGGTTCCCTGCCGATATTCCGATTCAATTCTAAACGCGTTGACGGTTTCAGCTTCGGTACGCTGACGGATCTGCCAGCTGTTGGCGGCGTAGCGCAAGCTATTGGCCTGCACCGATTCCATGGATTGTCCAAACTGCTGAATTTTTCCGGCTGCATCAATATCGAGATCGACGGTCGTAACGTGGCCGGTTTTAATCGTCCGTTCAATCACATCGGTTGCTACGTTTATCTCAACCATTTTTCGAGCGGTTGCATCGCCGCAGTGCGCTTGCTGCAGGGCGTCGTAAAGTGATTCAATCGGCTTGACGGCGAGTACTTCTTGGCCCTCCGCAACTATGTTCTCCAGCGCGCAGGCTCCGATGAACTTAGCGGCTCGCTGCCTTGTGAACTCATCCTGGATAGTTTCAGGAATGTTAATGACCGGTTCGGGCGGCTCGGACGTTACTAGTCTCAAATGTGGTACATCGAACAGTTGATTGAATGTTTCGGCTGCAGCGGCCATAATTCCTCAAGAATCTGCCTACACGAGTACAGCACCAAAAAATTGGGTGCTCCTGCTCGGGAGACTTTAGACGCTGTATCGGACTTTTACCTCTCGTAAATGTGGTGTATTGACATAAATTGTAATACATTGCATTGTTAAGAGTTTTACCGTTGCGGCACAGTGAGGGAATTGCACCCTACTTCCAGCGATATTTTTGTTAATTAGTACGAATACGTAGCTATTTAGTAGTGTAGCACGTGCTGCTTACGCTAGATGTAGTATTTTTACCGACAGCCTTGGCTATTATTTAACTTTAAAGGATTGTACGGCGTTCGTTAAAATTGAGTAATCGGGCTGCGACGTATTATCGATATATACAAAGAAATAACTATGCTTTCCACTGTTAGGGCCAGTCAATTTTACCGTATTGATTCCATCGGCCGAACCCGTGCCAACAACATCGCGTAGGTAATTTCCGGCGTCACAGATAAAATCGAGGCCATTCCACTTGGCTGGCGCCGTCATAGTCTGCTTATTGATCTGGCTGGCCTGCGTAAAGTCGATGCAATTGTCAGACACATTGCCTTGTACGCTCAGTTGAGCACCTTGGCCTGCTAGGCTTAGGTAGCGATTGAGCGCCTTAGTGACTGGAATTGTGTCGATATACAGCGACAACCTTCTGGTGCCCTTTTCGGTGGCCGTGTTTTGCCAACCATACTGGGCAGCCGACTCATTAGGATTAGTTGCTGGCTCCCAGTCTCCTGGTAGATTCATAGTATAGAGTTTTTCATCGAACGACCGGGGCATCGCCTTACCGTCAGAAACTGTTGTAATCACCGGATTACCAGGCGAAGTCACAACGGTGTTTGCTTTAAAATAGCTCTTAGAAAATATCACGATACCACTAACAAGAACGATACCACTAAAAATTAGCCAGCCGTACAAGCGGCGACGACTCTTTGCTTTTTTACCAAGTTCATATTGCTGCATAGTGAAAATGCTTTTGTTTCTGCTGTCTATTGTACACGATCAACTATAATTTACTCTGGTTTAAGCGCAGCCAGCCGTGGCATAAAGCTAGTGGCGGCACCGTCTAGCCCAAGTACTCTGAGCGCCCCAACCAGAACGTACAAATCATCGAGCGCTTCTGCGCCATTCGACTGCTCAGCCTGCACAAAAGCATGCTCAATCTTCTCAACGAGCCACTTTTCTTCGCCAGCGGCAACTTGATTCGTCGTTACTTTGGTTGATTCGGTTGGCTCTACGACTTCGAGCGAACGGGCTGATTGGTCACGCTTCCGCAAATGGCCGCGGGTAATTAGGCTATTAATATGCAATGCAACGGTTGCGACAGAGCCGTAGTTGAGACCACGCATCACCTCACGGTAGCTTGGACTAAAGCCATGCTCGGCAATAAAAACTTCGATGAACGCCAGCAGTTCTTTTTGCTTCTTGGTTGGTCGAATATTTTTAGTTTCGGCTGTTAGTACGTCGTTCATGGTTTCATTATCCCATACCGGTCAATTGCTGGTCATGTCGGCAGTCTTTTCGGGAAATACCCAATACTTGTACCAAAAATAACTCCAGACGGTAAAAAATCCGGATGAAATAAAGAACCCGATATACGGCGATATACCGATATGGTTTAGGCCGCCGATAATTGCGTAATCGAGCCCAAAGCCGACAGCTTCGATAGTTAGGTAGCGGCTGACATGCTTCATTTCGCTCAGTTTATGGCCAGCGTCGGCGAAGGCCCAGTAGCGTTGGACAAGATAGTTAAGCGTCCAGCCGACGATGTCGGCAGCAATTTTTGCCCATAACCATGACCAGCCAAAGATGCTGTAGGCCAGCGCAAAAATCGCGTAACCGCTCCAAAAGTAGAGCGTGCCACCCGACATATATTTGCCAAATTGAATGAATTTGGCCTTACGCGATCTGTTTGGCTTTTTTGCCACGAACTACCTTCGTTTTAATTACTTCGACAGCCGGTAATTGGGCCACGGCGATGCCGGCTAGCCCCCACCAAACGTAGGCTAGCGTATCGTCGGCCCAAGCGTGTGACAGCAGGTTGATGAAACTTAGTCCGATCAGACTGGCTAGCAGCGCCAACGCCAGGTTATTATCACGGCGAATCCAAAGCAAGTAACCGATGCCCGCATTAATCGTAATGAACGCAATCAAGCCAGGGATGCCGATTTCTTGACCAATTTGTAAGAAATAATTTTCGGCAATTCTCGGGTTGTGCGGCGCATTGTAGAAACTAGCTGGCCCAGCGCTACCCGGACCATTGCCCAGCGGATCGGTTTCTAAATCAGTAATCCCCTGCTCGATACCGGCAGTTCGGCCCTGATTAGAGCTCATGACGGCGGTTGAGCTGTCACTGGTATGCAGCAGTACATTTTGCACTCGGCCGTTGTGCTGCACTAGAATGCCGAGCAGTCCTGCTAAGACAGCCAGACCGGCTAGCTCACCGTAAACATAGCGTCGGCCGAGTTTTGAGCGAACAGCAATAATCGCAACGACCAGTACGGCTAGTATCGCCCCGAGATAGGCACTCCTTGAGTAAGTAAAGTACAGCGCCAGCAAACTGGCCGCCAAAAACCCCGCCTTGCGCCAGGAAAATCCACTACGCAAAAGCAGCGTCGTCACGACCGCAATCGGAATCACTAGGTAGGCACCGAGCGGATTCGAACCGCGCAGCGTCGATTGAATACGAACGAACATACTGTTTTGGTTAACGGTATCAAACGCCTTAATGGTATCTGTTCCGTAACCAAAATGCACAAGAAAATCGTGCGGCAGTACCAAAGCCTGCGCCAATCCAAAGACGATGACAATGGCCGCTGGAATGAGAATTATTTTTTGCCACTGCTGTTCGAGCCGGTTAGTCCGTAGGGCAATCGCCCAAGTAATTAAGAAGAATAGTAAGAATCGACTATCCAGTAACGTGCCATAGGCCGCGGCCTTATGTTCGACGCTACCGGATTGAAGCGACCCGATGGCGTACAGCAGCAGCAATCCAAGATAGGCGACTATCAGCCAAATAAGCCGTCGAAACAGCGTGTGGGCTCTGATTTTCGCGTCCATCATGAGTAGGCACGCTACTCCAAGGCCGCAGAGTACTAAGATCACCTCTTTCCACAGCCGGAGGGCCGTGTAGTGGCCCAAGCTCGATGATAACCAAACAGTGAGGAAGGCATGGAACGGCATGAGCGCCAATATAAT
>JACMPL010000013.1 GCA_014377525.1 Candidatus Saccharimonadota bacterium | reverse complement strand
GCATATGCTCCCGAACGGTCGACCTTGCTGGGATCTTTACCGCTAAACGCGCCACCGCCGACTCGGGCGTAGCCGCCGTAGGTGTCAACGACAATTTTACGACCGGTCAACCCAGCGTCACTTTCGGGGCCTGGAATGTGCCATATGCCGGTGCCATTGATGGTAATGTTTTCTCGTTCAGGAATAGCGAAGTCATAGCTTTCTAATACCGGCTTTACTACCGATTGCAAAATATCGCCGCGAACTTGTTCGGCAGTTGTCGCTTCATCGTGGGCCACTGCAATTACTAGTTTCTCGACGGCTACCGGCTTGTCGTCTTCGTAACGAATCGTGACCTGGCTTTTGCCATCAGGCCGTAACCACGCTAACTCACCAGATTCGCGAGCAGCGTCTATCCGCTTTACTAGGGCATGGGCTAGGGCGATCGGCAGCGGCAGTAGTTCCGGTGTTTCGTCGCAGGCATAGCCGAACATCATACCCTGGTCGCCTGCCCCATCGGCGTCGACGCCGATGGCGATTTCTGGTGATTGCTGATGGATGTCGTTACTGAACTGCGAATCTTGACTAAAGCCCCAGGCCGGCACGGTATAGCCGAGTTGCTGTACTTTATCGCGAACGATTTTTTCGTAATTTAGGTCGGCAGTCGTCTTGATTTCGCCAAATAATGCGATTTTGTTAGCTCCGGCAACCGTTTCCAGTCCGGCCCGACTGAGCGGATCTTGCGCAAGTGCGGCGTCCAAAATCGCGTCGCTGATGGCATCACAAATTTTGTCTGGATGGCCGGCGCAAACACTCTCGCTAGTGAATAATCTCGTTACTGTTGACATAAAAATGTCCTTTCTGCCTGGTTGCAAAACGGGATATATTTAAAAAAGATTCAAATATGTTCCCCGTTTAAGGCGGGCTAGATGGAGCACCCACACTACGTCTCCACGTCAGGGTTGCTGGCAGGTCACAGAGCTAGATCTCTCGCTGCACTCGGTATATTTAATTATTAAGTACTAGCAGTATAGCACGGGCTGACTTAACTCAAAATATTGACGGCCCGGGCGGCCACCAGCGCCACTGTAACCAGCGAAGTGATTGACTGTACGGTCATAAGTAGTTTAGCGCGGTGTGTCAGCGGAAACGTATCGGTCGGACTGAACGCAGTGGCGTTCGTTACTGACACGTATAGGTAATCGAAGAAGGTTGGTTTCCAATGCGTTTGATTTGGTAAATTTACTTGCGGAAAACTAAAATCATCGACGTGAGCCTCAGCATTATCGAGCTCCCAATACAGCACGCCAAACACAATGATATTCGTTAGGTAGATAGCAACGCTACTAATCAGCAGCTGTTTACCATCGATATGCACCTTATTGAATAACTGGTCGATGACGAGCGTCAGCGAAAATATATTTGCCGCGGTAATAAATATCATCAAAAGGATTGCAAATAATCGCTTAGCTTTGACGGCCAGCCCCGGGATAAACAGTATGGCCAGCAAGGAAAATTCGAGGCTTATGACAATATATTTTGAGCCGAGTGTCAGACTGTCCTTCAGAAATAGTTGCAATCCGACGGCAGTTAGTAGGGCTAGACCAACATGCCAGGCCGGCTCATAATTGTGATCTTCGGCAAGTGATGACAGGCGCATATTCGTAGTATACTGCTAATACTTACTTATGCACGCCGAATACGCAATTTTTTACCAACTCAGTATCGTTATGGGGATCGCTGCCGGCTTATCGCTAATGGCAAAACTCTTCCGGCAGCCCCTTATTATCGCCTACATTATCAGTGGGATATTAGTCGGCCCGACATTGCTAAACGTCATCCACGATCAATCTGCCTTCGAGTCTTTTAGCCAAATTGGCATCGCTCTGCTGTTGTTCATCATCGGTCTGGGGCTTAACGTATCGACTATACGCAGCACTGGCAAACCAGTTATCGCAACCTTCGGGGCGATTACCCTGGGCCTTGGATCGATCAGTTATGTGGTGAGCCAATTGTTCGGTTTTAGCCGGAACGAGAGTGTCGTCATGGCGATCGCTATGCTGTTTAGCAGTACCATTATCATCGTTAAGTCACTGAGCGATAAAAAAGAACAATCACGGCTATACGGCCAAATCGCCATCGGAATTTTGCTAGCCGAAGATGTCGTGGCAACTCTAGCTCTATTATATGTTTCGGCCAGTGCCGGTAATGGCAGTAACGGCGCCGTATTGACACTGCTGGTCAAAGGAATCTTTCTCGGATCAGCCCTGACTTTCGTCGGCGGGGTGCTAATGCCCAAGCTCAGTAAACTGTTTGCTAGCAGCCAAGAACTTTTATATATATTTGCACTAGCTTGGGTGTTCGGCGTCGCCAGCCTGTTTGCCAAAGCTGGATTTTCTATCGAGATCGGTGCATTATTTGCCGGAGTCGCGCTAGCTCACTTGCCGTATGCACCAGCTATCAGCGCCCGGCTTAAGCTGCTACGCGACTTTTTTATCGTGTTATTTTTTATTCGGCTCGGCGAACAGCTCGGTATCAACGACCTTAACTCGGCGCTCATTCCCGCTCTAGTATTTTCGGTAATCGCAATCATTTCAAAACCATTACTGACAATGATTAGCCTCGGTTTACTCGGCTATACCAAGCAAACCAGTTTCAAAACTGCCGTCCATTTGTCGCAGATCAGCGAGTTCTCGATCATCCTCGTTGTGCTCGCCCAAACCACTGGCATGATCACCCGCGACTTAACGACAATTATTGCGCTTACTACAATCTTCACGATCGCAATTTCGACCTACCTCATGAAGTACGACGATGAGCTCTACCGGATGTTCGAAAAGCCACTAGCGTTCTTCGAGCGCAGCAAAACAAAACAAGAAATGCGCGCCCTTAGCCATTATCCGCTTGTCATGCTTGGCTACCACGAGGGCGGCTACACGTTCGTACGAACATTTCGTCGCATCAAAAAACGCTATATCGTCATAGATTACAATCCTGACGTCATCGATACGCTGGAGCATCAACACGTCAATCATTTGTACGGTGACGCCACCGACTTAGAATTACTAGAAGAAATTGGCGTCCGTAAATCCGAACTCATTGTCAGCAACATATCAGATTCCAGTACCAACCGAATGCTCGCCAAACACATAACCAGCGCCAACGACAAAGCCATATTCATCTGCCGCGCCGCCCGGCTCAATGACGCCGAAGCCCTCTACGAGGCCGGCGCCGCCTACGTAATGATGCCCCACTTTATCGGCGACGAGCACATCAATAGTTTCATTCAACGTAATGGCAGCAACAAGAATGCCTTCTCCAAATACCGCCAACAGCACCTCATGCAATTAGCCGGTGTCAGCATGACGCTCAAGTAACCGCCTACCGGCTTGGATTTTGCCAACAAAGTCTATATAATCACCCCCTGTAGCGCGCATTTTTATGCACTATTAATTCGTTAGAGATTCGCCAACTGATAAGGCACTGCCATCAGTTGCTTGCAACTGGGAAATCATATGTGGTGCCAGCATTAGGCACCTACGAATACAGTCAGCACATTAACAACACGTTACGCTACAATATTGGGGATTCGCCAAGTGGTAAGGCACTGGTTTCTGGTACCAGCATTCGGGGGTTCGAATCCCTCATCCCCAGCCATGCTTAATGACTACACCAAACAAATTATAAGCTTCGTTAAATGATCACTATGCTCTTGCTTATTTTGTTGTTATATGTTATTATTGTTTCATGAAACCCACTACAATGACCAATGCGATTGCTGGTGTTAGAAACGAAGTCTTCACAGTGGCAGTTTTTAATGCAAGTTGCTTAGCATTTGGGATATTTCCTGAAAATAACTCCGTTATGGAGACCACAGGACAATTGGGAGCCGGATCTATCACCATACTTGCTCTAGGCGGGCTAGCAGGTGTTGTGAAAAATCGTTTTAAATCTGAATAATAATAAAAAGTACTTTATGCTTCCTAAGTTGCGAAGTACGACAACTAGCGGCAGCCATACCATTTATGCTTAAAAGTCTTCTTCGGAAGTCCTTTTTATTAATACATTCAATGCAGCATCAAGTTTAGTGATATAATATTACTATGAAATGCGCAACATTTAATGTCCTCGCAGATGCATATATTAGCTACGCAAATTATTCACATGTTGCCCCTGATTTATTGCTACCTAATGCGCGTATAAGCGGCGTCGTTCAATTAGTTAATGATCTGGACGCAGACGTAATTGGTTTGCAAGAGGTCGATAAAACTTTGTTAAAAGCTCTTGACGAAACAGGAAATTGGCAAACATTTTGGTCACCAAAGGGATTAGATAAACCAGATGGTTGCCTAACCCTCGTAAAACACGACGTTGCTGTAGGTGATTTTAATACCCACTACTATGCAGATGAGTCGGGTCACGTTATGCAGTCTTTGGAAATCGGTCAAATACTTTTTACTAACACTCATATAAAATGGGCGCCTATAGGCGGCCCCGACCATGCGGGCATCAATCAAACCGCTGAGTTAATAAGCCGATTAGGCCCAGACCGTGCGGCAGTTATTTTTGCCGACTGCAACGACAGGCCTGGAGGACCAGTACGGCGATTAATCGAGAAAGCAGGATTTATAAATGCGGCTGATGATGAGCCAACCGCCACCGTAAATAAAGAATTAATTTCACTAGATATTTTAGCAGTACGCGGTATAGCTGCAGTACAGGTTACAACGCCATATTATCCGGCTAATATACCAAATAGGGTTTGCCCATCTGATCATATACCCCTATTGGTAACAATAGAAGTTAGCTAGTTGAGCCCTTTGATTGACCAAAATGGTTTTAACAAAGGACGTAATGACCAGCCAATTTTACTTCTGACAGTTTTTGTTAAGCCATGCGCTATTCGAAATTTACTGTTAGTCACTTGTCGCTGCGAGCCGAGCTAAATGTCCCATTCCCGCAAATAGACTAGATTGCTGGGCGTTTTCAAACGCATTATGTATTTCGTATTCTCCCCATCCATTTTCAAATTGTTCAAAGACATACGTACCATCCACAACTGGACCCATACACGCACAGTCTCCCATGGTTTGTAAATGTATACTTCCATAGTCTCGTAATCCGGCTACAAAACCAATATGAGACGTTGAGCGGTTCTCCATAAGTACACCACTCTTAAAATTCACCTCTAGATGTTGATAAGCATCACGTATCACCTGCCATGTCTGGACAACTTCTGACGAATGAGTCTTGGCCCATTCATGTAAAGACGGAGAAACGACAAGCCGCCCGGCAAGAATTGATAAGTAGAGTGGATGTCGACCAATTTCATCTACGTGTAAACCTATGCCGTCTAGGCCGGCACCAAATGGGTCAAAGTTATAAGGATCGAAGTCTTTTAAAGGTACAGGAATGTCGGCGACCAGAAACGACTTATTGGCAGTGTCATATGAAAAAGGCTGCAAAGTAGTATTAGTGTCAGTTTCTGCAAGGTATTGTAAATATTTAGGTAGTTGACTCATAGAATGAGTTTATCCCAGTAACTATATTCATGCTAGTTGTGCTAAGAATTTTGCTCCTGACTTTGTTCACTAAAGTTACCTAAATCAGTACCAAAATGGTTAATGATGGCCAGCCAAGCATAAAGACTATGAAAGACTTATTTAGAATTCTTCTGTTTTGATATACTGAACTTATGATTAAGAAGCTGTCGCAAGAAGAGATTCGAAAGCATAAAGGAGTAAGTTTTGCCGGTGTATCAACATGTTTCTTCTGCACTGATGGTAATGGAAAATTATTTATGGCTAAACGGAGCCAGCAATCAAGAGATGAGCGTGGTAACTGGGATGTTGGAGCGGGAGGCTTGAAGTTTGGTCAGTCTGCCGAGCATAATGCAATCAGAGAGATACAAGAAGAATATGGTGTAACACCAAAGTCAATTAAGTTTATTGGCTACCGTGATGCATTTAGAACTTTACCTGATGGTACGCCAACTCACTGGGTAGCATTAGATTTTTTAGCAGTTGTAGATCCTAGCGAAATAATGATCAATGAACCGGAAATGTTTGATGATTGTGGTTGGTATGAACTAGACAAGCTGCCTACACCACTACACTCTCAATTGCCTGCTGCAATAAAGAAATATCACAAAGAATTTCGCTAAGGAGCTCTTAATGAGTTGCGAAGCTCGTCAACTAGCGGCAGCCACGCATGAGGAGTTTACAAATTGTGTATTGTATGATTGACTATGCTAATGGAAATGATACGTTCAATCGAAACTACCCCAGCCGAACCAGATTCTTTTGAATTTGATGAAAAGCTGACAGTAACAGTGAGACCCCAACCTACCCCTTTGGATATTAGATTTGAAGGCGGCCCCGAACGAGTACCTATTGATCCTATTCATCCTATTGATCCTATTGATCCTATTGATCTTTCAGATATTAATATTATTTAAACTTTTTATACAGTTTAGCTAAAACTTGAAGTTACGAAGCTCGTCTAGAAGCCACAGCCGAGCATGAGTCCTATACATATGCCTTATTTTATGATATTATAATTTTATGAATTATTCTGATCCAGGCTCACGCATAGTAGCGCGAATAGAAGGCGGACCCGAAGCCCCAGGTTCGCTAGATAAAGCACTTGATTTGCTCGCGGAACAACAAGGTGGAAATAAATTTGAGGCGCTTTATGATGCCTTCGGAATAAAAGAAGACGGCATTGACCCACTAGCTGATTGGAATGGTGAAAATGTGGTAGAATTTCTGCGTTGCACGCTCGGAGCGGCAGATAGATTTGTAGATGAATATGACGGAATGTCTGAATTAGAACGTTCATCCCGTTTCTCAGATCCTGTTGTTTCTAAACTTGTTGAGATGTGGGCAGATTCTGGTCGCGACCAATCGGTACTGTAGACGAATCTATTAGTTCAAAGTTGCGAAGTACGTAAACTGGCGGCAGCCGAGCATAAGCAGCATACGGACTTCTCATAATAAGCTCTCGTTTAGGATCTTGCTTATACCGTGCTTTTGCCGGCTAGTAGCCGCTAAAATGGTCCGTTTTAATCTTATTATTACTGACATGCAACTGCTGCAAATAGCCTTTCGTGGCATCAACCATGACGTTCGGGCCGGAAATGTAAAACGTTCGCTCAGTGTGGTCTGGTATTAACTTGTTCAGTAGTTCGGCATTCACTTTCGCCGTAATGACGTTTGCGGACAGGTACTGTAGGTTCGTCACTACTAGTTTGGTTTTTATTCCTACCGGCAAGGCCTCTCGTAGTTGCTTGACGTAGACGAACTCCTTGGGGTCACCAACAATGTAGATCAATATAATATCCGACTGCGTATTTTTGTCCGTCAGACACTTTACCATACTACGAAAAGGTGTGATGCCAATACCTCCAGCTATGAATGCCAACTTCTTGTTCTCATTACCTTTCATGGTAAAATCACCGGCCAGCTGACTGGCGTAGATAGTGTCACCCTGCTTAAGGCCGAAGAAAGCCATCTTATATGCACTGGCCGGTTCATAGTACTTAAGTCCAAGGTGCACTTCCGATTCAGTTGGTGACGAGGCAATCGTAAATGTACGTCTGTTGCCCCGACTGTCGTAAGGTACGCCGGCTAATGTCCACTCCATATACTGACCGGGTAAAAACTTAAAGGGTCGCTCTGGCTGGAATATGTAGTTATAGACTCTGTCAGATATCTGTTGAATTTCTTTGAGCTGCAGCCGTACGCGGAACTTGGGAGATACGGCGTACGCAAATACATTACCGATAAGCAAAGCGACCTCAGGATATACAATAAAGGGCCCCCGGCCGGGCGCACTAACATACAGAAGCGCGACTATGGTAGCAAAGACTATTTGTAAGGAGCGGCGAGGTGGCATGGTGGCAGGCTCGGTCAGCATTAATGTTGCCATGAATATCAGCGGCGACGCAAGCAATGCATGCCTCATACCCGTGAATATGGGTTGATGACCATGAACGAAGAGCAATAGTTGCACCCCGATACTAACGACCGCAAACGTTATTAGTAACGGCAATCGACGTATCTTGAGTACTACGAACAAGCCCAGAACGAAGGCGAATGGCCAGAGAGCCGAACTGCCCACCCACCATGTCACAGCCTGCAGTCCAGTTAGACTAAGGACTGCTGCTGCTAAAGCCGCAGGGTTGAAGATATGCTTACCGTTTAGAGACAGCAAAAACTTTGAGGCGCTCGAGATGGCGCCGGCAAGTAGTAACGCCACGCCAGCCATCAGGGTGTGTGCGGGGTCAATAATCAGAAACAGTATTAATGCCGTAATCAGTGAGGATTCCATATTTGTCGGTATGTGGAATAGCCGGCCAAACGCCCGATCGGATCCATATGCTGAAATCACCAGTAAACTCAGCGATACAATTAAGGACGTAGGACTGGCCGATATCCTGCCTTGAAACGAAAAGATTAGAGCTAGCACAGTAAGGGCGGCTAGAACATACAGAACCAGCCGGTACATGGTCACATTATTAAGCACTTTTTCGATAACTTTCATACTTCTGCCTCAAATGGTGTTACGTGAAAGCCCGCGCTGCGCTGCAGACTCATATCTTTATTGAGTACGGCATATTCAAACGTGAACTGTTTTCGTATACTTTCTGCTTCCTGGAAAAATAGCGCCGTTGCTAATCCATCAGCTATCATTGTGTCCTTTGCTATCACCCAGGTGGCTAATACTTC
>JACMPL010000012.1 GCA_014377525.1 Candidatus Saccharimonadota bacterium | reverse complement strand
TGCGTAGCCCTGACAAACTCCTTCATTGCCACCAACGCCTACAAAAAAGTCACCGGCGCTAGCGCTAGCGAGATAGCGGAATCCAAAAAGTCTGCCGCCGACGGCTGTAAGCAATCGACCAAAGATGCCTTCAAGACCGGCGACAGCTACGACATGTGGATCGATGGGCATTACAAGTTCATATACAAAATACGGGTCTATGCCAACGACAAATCGGGCAACTACACTGATGTCGGCCAGCGTTACAAGGGCAACAAGGTGCTAACGTTGTTTGCCGCCAGCCACGACGCCAAAAACAAGGCCGATGGCCGGTTCGAAGTCACTACTAACTTGGGCTCCAATAGGACTGACGGCAGCCTTACCTACAAGTCCAGTGCCAGCAGCGACATGCCCGTTAATATAAGCCTCAAGTTCCGCGCAACCGTTGATTCAAAAGCCGTCCAAGTGACTCCACCAACCACCAGCGTGCCACTTAGTGATGTGCTGTCTAGGCTAGGACTGGGCACCACCAGCGACGGCGGAATCAACCTAGCCAGCCCAGCTATCACCACCAAAGCCGAGGACACTCGGCGGCAGGCGGACGTATACTCCATCCAGACAAACCTAGAGGCCGCTGCCTCGCAGCTCGACCCCGCATCGTACCCGACGCTCGTTCAAATCAACGACCCGACGTGGCGTTCGCAGCATTTCAGCAGTATGGATCGGGCTGAATTTACTCCACCCAACAGCTCAGCTACTACTTTTGCACCCAAAGCGACGACTACTCAATATGGATACGCGCCAACCGGCTGTAATAGTAAAGCTTGCAGTGGCTACCCCCTAAGCGCCCTTCTGTCTGATGGTACGGTGATTTCAAAAACCCAATTAAATTAAAGTAAATTTGTAATAGAAAGGCTTAGCTGGTTATTCAGCCATCGAAGCCGGCGCCATTGGCATTGGCGGCATCGCCACATTCGGCTCCGTCGTCTAGTGTTCCAAGACGTCAGGTTCTCATCCTGAAGATCGCGGGTTCGACTCCCGCCGGGGTCACCATAAGAAAGTTACAAATTAGAATTAGCACCTAAATTTAAACATTTTGAAATTGGGTTCTTTTTTATGTTTGTTAATTGGTCAAATTTTCTGTACTTATTCAGTGGTACACTTGAGCTATGAGCGAAGCAATACTTAAGCAACAACCAGAAGAAGTTATTAACAGGATTCGTCCCAACCATCGATCTATCCAGCAATTTGAAGGTGGCGACAATCGATATGTATTTGTTGTGGACGGCGTTGAGGCGTTTCGATTTCCAAAGAACGAGAGTGGCGCCGAAGTAGGTCACTATGAGTTCGAGGCGTTAAAGCTCGTATACGGTAAACTTTCCGTTGAAGTGCCACGTCCTATAGAGCTTGCTCCAGACGGCGCATATAATGTACTGGGTTTTCTTCAAGGTAACGTACTTCGTAAGCACGACGTTGTTGAGCTTCCATTTGAAAAAAGACGAAACCTTGGCATTGCGGTAGCTGGTATTATCAACGAGCTTAATACAAATATCACAAAAGATGACCTCGCCGTAATATCCACAAGGCGCAGTCTGATTAGAAACAGGGATGACTACTATGCGGGAATCTACGAAACCGCCAAACAACAAGTTACGAACTACGAAGCTGCCTACCGTAAAAATTACGAGCTTCTGCAACAGGTTCGTCCAGGAGGGTCTGCGAGCAATGTGATTGTATTCGGTGATTTTAGCTCACCTAACTTGGTGCTGTCTGATGATAATGAGTTAAAGGGCGTAATAGACTGGACTGAGCTAGGACTAGGCGACATCCATAATGAGCTGCGACCAGTCTTTAGTGTTATTGGTCAGCAAGCATTCGAGGAAATGGTAGCTTCTATCAACCCCGAACTTGGTCCTATAAACCAAGATTTAGTACGGTTACTTGCTGTTGTACATGAGCTAACGATACTTGTTACGGGCAAGCAAACAGGACAGCTAACACCTGAACGAACAAAGTTAGCAGAAGGCTCGCTAAACCAGTGGCTTGATGAGGGCTGGGCTGATTAATACGCTTACCTCCTATGTTCTACTATATAAGGGGAGTAGATTGCATATCTTAATTTACCTGTAACTGGTCAGACTATATACGTATATTACGAATGAAATCGTTCTAACGAACGATTTCCGTCACTATTGGGTTAAAAATCGAGGGCTTAAGGCTCACCATACAACTTATGCTTTTATGATAGTTGTAATATATTTAGAATAGTGTTAAAATATTATAATGAATTTATATGCTAAAGGTAGCCTGTTAGGTACGTACGTTCCTTCCACGCCAGAAAAGGTTGCACAAGCTGATTACATAATTGGTCACGAATTTGCTAGCAGACTTGATCCAGAGCAGTTAGGTAGTGCCAATGAAGCAATCGCAAGATTTATTGTTGAAGGATATTCTGATTTGCCTATTGTTGCAGCTAAGCGTGTCGCAACTGCTATTCATCTACTGAAGCCACGTCTTGAATTGGCTGGCGTATTCAAAGGCCCTTCTTCTGACACGTTTGCGAGTGAGGGCGGGACATGGGGCGAATTACGTCAGGCGGTTGAAATCATGGGCAGTAAAGAGCTAGATCCTATTATTGTTTCACAGGCAAGACATGCCCCCCGTATAGCCAAACAAGCAGTCAAATTTGGGCTTGATCCAATATTACCTCCAAGTCTGCCAAAAGATTTTGATAAAGAGTCTGAACAGTGGTGGTGCAAGGGGTCACTCCGCTGGGCAGCGCGTGAATTAATCGGCGTGCCAGTACTTTTGCGTTGGAATCAGATTTAATAACCGGTAGGAAATAGTAACGCAAATTACCTTGAAAGGGTAGACTTAGGCAAAGATTATTCAGTGTATGCAACTGATTTTGATAAGGTTTACTCGCTTGAGTTACTGAACCCCAGTTATATGGCAAAGCTGTTGGACGTTCCGTCTAAAGTGAACATTGAGATTATCGATAATAATCTGTATCTGCACAACATTGATTTGTAGGCGGATTTTGACACTATGCCAGTACTCATCCAGGACGCATTTGAAGAAATAAAGATCTAGCTGCCTTAGTTAAAGGGTGGCGGAACGATAGGATTAGACGGTGGTGTAGGCGTAAAACTGGGTGCGGGTGTCTGTGTTAGAGCTGGGTTCTGCGTACCTACTAAAGAATTTGGTTGTCGATTCTGCAAGGCCGTTTTCAGTAATGATGCGATTCGATCTGGTGATAAATTTGGGATGTCAGCGATGTCGACGTAGTAATTTTGGGGATTTGTTGGGTCTATATAGACGTCAATTGGTATAGGGGTATTACGGAAATCGGCCATAGCTAATCCGCCAATACCGGTTATAAAATCACTGACATAGTTTTGAACAGTCCCGCTTGCGTTGGTGGCGGAAACGATAATTTTGTAGCCACTATTACTATTAGCCCCTTGAGCCTGAATGTCTACGAGGACGCCCTGCATCTTCTGCCCACTCTGCATAAGGTTGCTAATAGCACTGTTTCTTTTACGAGCCTTTATGAAAAGATATGGCGCCGAGATTAAACATATGATTCCGATGACAGGGAAGATGTATATGAACCATACGGTGCCTGCCGTTTGCACAACTTTTGACTGGTCGGGGTGTACGGGATTGTAAGCAATATTTCGGTTCTCGCCAATGGTTGGATATGATGATGAGCTTGAGCTACTAGTTACCTTGTACGTTTGGCCGTTAACTTGATACGAAACTACCGCCGCATAGGTCGTTGACCCGGAACCTACCGAGCTTGATGACGCCACGACTGTTCCGGGAATAGATACCCAGCTAGGGTCAATCTTTGTTGATTTTAGTATGAAAAAACCTACGCCAGTGAATACTGCACCTACTATGAGCATGAGTAGAAGGGCACCTATACCAAACTGCTGTCGTTTGGTTTTGAAATTTGTCATATTTGAGTTAAAGCTTATATTCATGATTTTAGATTAACATATTGCTTATGTTTTTCGTTAACCATCTAAAATATGGGTACTGAAAGAAAGATTTGTTATTGTTGGAAAACGCACAGCGCCAATCTTGCGCAGTTGGTATTGTTGAACCTGTTTATTGTGTACATCGTAATAATCATGACAGTAAATGAAATGTTACTTTCGCTGTCTTTTTTAATATGTACGTAAACTGATTTAATCTAGGGAGAAACAATTATGAAAACTGTTAACGCACGTGCTGTATCGGGCTTAAACAAATCATTCGAAGCAATAACAATTGAGCGCCGCGACATCGGACCGAAGGATGTTCTTATCGAGATTAAATATGCGGGTGTATGTCATTCTGACATACACCATGTTCGCGGTGAATGGGGCGAAGAAACCTATCCGTTAGTTCCTGGCCACGAAATTGCTGGCATCGTTAGCGAGATTGGATCAAATGTTACGAAGCACAAAGTCGGCGACCGAGTTGGCGTCGGCTGTATGGTCGATTCCTGCGGTGAGTGCGAAAACTGCTTGCAGGGCGAGGAACAGTACTGCCTAAAAGGTAACACGCTCACCTACGCCGATACGAACAAATATGGCGACGGCCAGCCGACTCAGGGCGGCTACTCGACGCACATAGTCGTCACGGAATCATTCGTTTTACGGATTCCGGAAGGCATTGAACTGGCAACTGCTGCGCCGCTGCTCTGTGCTGGCATTACAACCTACTCGCCGCTACGCCACTGGGGAGCGGGCAAGGGCAAGAATGTTGCGGTTATCGGGCTTGGTGGCCTTGGCCACATGGCTGTTAAACTAGCTCACGCCATGGGTGCGGATGTTACGGTGTTGTCGCGTACGCTTGATAAAAAAAGTGATGGTTTGCAGCTGGGCGCCGACAATTACTACGCAACCGAAGACGAAGCGACATTCAAAAAGCTCGCGAGCAGCTTTGATCTCATCATCAACACGGTCAGCGCCAAGGTCGATCTGGACAGTTACCTGGGGCTGCTTAAGCTCAACGGGGCCATGGTAAATGTTGGTGCACCAGGCGAGCCACTTTCGGTTAATGTTTTTAGCTTGATCGGCATGCGGCGAACATTTGCTGGTTCGCTGATTGGTGGCATAGCCCAGACGCAGGAAATGCTGAATTTCTGCGCCGAGCATAAATTAGGCGCTGAAATCGAAATTATTTCGGCTGATGAGATTGACGAAGCATACGACCGGGTCGACAAATCCGATGTGCGTTATCGGTTCGTCATCGATATCGCTACGATGGTCTAATCTTAGATAGGGTGTTAGGCGTTCGTAAAACACTGCTAGGCTACACTTGTCTGGCCGCGCTATACTAATGTAATTAACCAGGCAGCTACAAATGTCGCAGAACAATCATTTGGCTCAAGGCTGCAGCAGCGGCTGGCTGTGTACCGGCTGCTATTTATTGCATTCGGTTTAGTCACAGGTTTAACGATCGCTACTAGTTACCTGTTCGGCGTTGATGAAATGATGCACATGCACACGGTAATGAATAGTTTTACAGGCTAGTTTTTTATTATTTTTGCCGTGCCTAAACTTGCGAATATCGAAGGTTTTGCTAATGTACTTGTGCGCTACGATATCATTACGAAACGCTCGGCAGGCCATGCGAAAGTGTATCCATTTACAGAGCTTGGTTTAGGCATCCTTTTTTTGACCGGTTTCATGATTGACTCGCCGGTGGCAAATCTGACGATTAGCGGTGTAGTAATTGTTATTACCGCCACCGTATTAGTAGTAATCGGCAGATCTTTGCGAGCTCACCAAGATATGTTTTGTGCCTGTCTGGGTGCTGCCTTCAAATTTCCGTTGTCCAAAGTTGCCACTGTCGAAAATAGTGTCATGATTATAATGGCGTTTAGTATGATTGGTTTCTACGGCTCAATGTACCATGTTGCTGTCGTACTCGATAGCGAAAAGGTAATGCATGCCCAACACGACAATTAAATCTATTGGTCTGGCTAGCTTCGAAATGAGCGTGTCGATCAAGTGCTCAAAGGTTATTTAATGAACTCCTCAAAACCTGTCTCGGACAACGTGCCCTCACTATCCCGAAATGGTCGATTCTGGGTAAGATTCATTTGAGCGGTGCTGTTCGGCCGAACGAGCTAGCATTATTGGGGGGTAAAACCGCCGTTCACGGCAAAACTAACCGGTGCGCTCGAAGCCGAAGGGTTTGTTATATGAACGAAGATAACTCAGGTAAGGTAAATACTGCAATTGCCCTTGGCGCTCTCGGGACGATATTCGGTGCTGGTGCACTACACCAAAAGCGTAAATAAACCGCGCTGCACCTGCTACTAGTTGGTGTCCGGTCTTTATATTGACCACAACGAGTTGTATACTACACAATTACGACTAATAGCAGGGATACTATGCACCAGACTAATGCAGCACCGAGCGTTGCGCTCAAAAACTTCAAACGGACTAAGATAATCGCCACGGTTGGACCAGCCACTGGTACCTACGAGGCGGTGCTGGCACTCATCCAAGCCGGAGCGAATGGTATTCGTCTTAACTTTAGCCACGGTAACCACGAAGAGCGTACCGAACAAATCGCCTGGATTCGGAGCGCCAGCGAAGTGACCGGAAAACCGGTGGCCATCATTCAAGATTTGCAGGGGCCCAAAATCCGGCTTGGCGATTTCGAGGGCCCCATCACGGTTACGACCGACCAAGCCCTGTCATTTTGCTACCGTGCAGATTACCAAGCGACCGGCGTAATTCCAACGCAGTACGACCTGAGCCAGAAAGTGAAAGTTGGTGAGCGAGTATTTTTGTTCGACGGCAAAGTGCAGACTGTCGTCACTGCCATCAAAGATGACGTCGTGGAAGTTAAAGTCCTAAACGACGGAGTGCTACTAAAGCGCAAAGGTATGAACCTGCCGGATACCGATTTCGGTGGTGACATCATCACCGAAAAGGACAAAGCTGACATAGTCTATGGTGCGACTCAGGATATCGACTACGTGGCACTTAGTTTTGTACAAACAGAAGACGATCTGACATCGCTGAGGGCAATGTTAACGGAACTGGGTAGTACGGCCATGGTGATTTCGAAGATCGAGACCAAAGCAGCGGTTGATAATTTGGAGTCGATCATCAAAGCTTCGGACGCCGTTATGATTGCCCGCGGCGATCTGGCAGTTGAAACACCGCTTGAGAGCGTTCCAATCGTGCAACGTCAGATAATTGGGCTGGGAATGCGCTACGGTAAACCGACAATTGTTGCAACTCAGATGCTGGCCAGCATGGTCGAAAACCCTGAACCGACCCGTGCCGAAGTTTCCGATGTCGCCACGGCCGCAATTCTCGGCTCGGACTGTGTCATGCTGAGTGACGAAACTGCCAACGGTAAATATCCGATCCAGGCAGTCGAGACCATGAAACGGATTATTCTCTACACCCAAGCCCATGAACCGCTCAGCGTGGTGTATCCAACCCACGAAGATCACTCTCGGCACACTTCGATCAGTCGAGCACTAATTAGTTTGGCCGAAAATATTTCGGCCAAGGCGATTGTTGCCGAGACTAAATCCGGCGCAACAGCCTTCGATATTGCATCAAGACGCACACGGGTGCCGATCATCGCCGTCACCAGTGAAGACCGCACTGCCCAACAATTGGCCATCGTCTATTCGGTAAAAAGCTATGTTCGTCCGGTTGACGCCCAAGCCGCAAATAAGCTAACCGATTGGCTACTCGAAAACAATGTTCTCCATCCGGGTGATACGGTCGTAACCGCTTCTGGCCAATATCCCGGCCTTGTCGGCGCTACTGACACCATAAAAGTCCGCGTTCTTGAATAGTCGTTCTGCGCGTGAATGCTCCGCTCTAAAAGACATTTGGGATTCTGGCAACACGGCTTTTACGTACGCGGCTTTTACGCTATAGTAAGCGTAAGCAAATATACCTAGGGTGGGACCATGTTTACAAAACAAACAATTCGCGATATTGATCTCTCGGGCAAGACGGTACTATTGCGGGCCGACTACAATGTTCCGCTGGCCGATGGAAAAATTACTGACGACTACCGTATCAAACAATCGCTACCGACGTTGGAATATTTATTAGATCATCACGCGAAAGTCGTGATTTGTTCGCATCTTGGACGCCCTTCAGGTCCACACGATACAGCTAACAGCTTATTCCCAGTGGCTAAGCGTCTGCAACAGCTACTCGAAAAACCAGTTGAGTTTGCCACGGATTGCATCGGTGAACCAGCTCAAAAAGCTGTTAAAGGCATGCCGGCCGGTTCGGTTGTTCTGCTAGAGAACCTTCGATTCCACCCCGAGGAAGAAGCCAACGACCAGGCTTTCGCCAAACAGTTAGCTAGCTTGGCCGATATATTCGTACAGGACGGATTCGGTGTAGTACACCGCGCCCATGCCAGCACACAAGGTGTTACGAACTTCCTACCAAGTGTGGCTGGGCTACTCCTGGAAAAAGAGGTCGATACCATTACTACTGTTATGGAAGCTCCCGTTCGACCGCTGATGGCGATTATCGGCGGCGCTAAAATAACCGATAAGATCGAAGTCCTGCACCGATTTATCGAAATTGCCGATTTCATCGCTGTCGGCGGCGCGATGGCCAATACGTTCTTGGCTGCCAAGGGCATCGATGTCGCCGAAAGTTTGTATGAACAGGGCGATATTCCAATCGCCCGCGATATTATGCGCAAAGCCGCCAGCGAAGCGCGTCGTCGCCCGTTTGTATTCGCGGTACCGCACGACGTCGTAGTTGCTTCGGCTATCGACAAAACTAAGCCGACTCGAATCGTCGATTTTAGCTCTCACGTTATCGCTGACATCGAAAATTACCCTAAACGAGTGCCGGCAAGCGCCAGCCAGGTGCATGCCCACGAAAAAATTCTTGATATCGGTCCGTTCAGCGGATCATTTATTGCTGGTGGCATTCAGCTGGCCAATACGGTTGTCTGGAACGGAACCATGGGGGTGACTGAAACTGCCGGACTGCAAGGCCCGGTCGGACCATATGCCCACGGTACTGATCTACTCGTTCAATCGTTGCTTGGCGAATTCGGCCATAAACCATTCACGGTAGTAGGCGGCGGCGATACGGTCGGCTACGTCGAAAACCGTAACCTCGTGAAATCGTTCGGTCACGTGTCGACCGGTGGCGGGGCTAGCCTAGAACTAATGGGTGGGCGCAAGCTTCCTGGCGTCGAAGCATTGAAAGATAAAGAGTAGGGTATACTAAGCGTAAGAATTATGAAAAGAACATTAGTTGTCGCTAATTGGAAAATGAATCTCAACACGCATGAGGCGAGCACGCTGCTCCATAGGTTGCACGAATATATTCCAGCGCACCGCGATATCGAGGTCGTGCTAGCACCTAGCACGCTTGTCCTGCAGCCATTGAGCATAGAAATAGATCGCCGTAAATTCCGTTTAGCCGCGCAGAACGCTTACCACCGCGACTCGGGCGCATTCACCGGCGAAGTCAGCTATACAATGCTCCGCGAACTCGTTCATTACGCAATCGTTGGACACTCCGAACGCCGAATTTACTTCAACGAAACGCTCGAAACGATTCGTGATAAAGTCGCCGCGGCTATCCGTAACGATATCGATCCAATTCTCTGTGTCGGTGAGACCAAGCAGGAACGGACTGACGGCGAAACGAAAATCGTGATTCATGATCAGATCGTCACGGCCTTGGCGCATCTGACGTCCGAAGAAATTAGCAGGGTGGTCATTGCCTACGAACCAGTTTGGGCTATCAGCACGTTTGGCGGCGAAGTTGCTAAGCCGGATGACATCGAAAAGGTCATCGCTCAAATTCGCCACACGATTTCTGAGTTATACGGAGCAACGGTCGCCGAAGACATTCGTATACTTTACGGCGGCAGTGTCGATGAAAACTCGGTCACGACTTACTTGGCTGTACCTGGTTGCGATGGGGCGCTCGTCGGCAGTGCTAGCTTGAACTATCGTAAATTCGCAGCTATCGTCGAGGCCGCTTACCAGCAGCATTACACAGAAATTATACGCGGCGATGGCTGATTTAGAAGAGAAAATTGGCAAGCCGATTTCTGATGTCTCACCAGCTGATAAAACACCGGCGTCGGCAACCTCAAAGCCAATAATCATCACGAATCATTCGGTCATGAAAGATCCGATGGTATTACCAGATAAAGCAACTACTGGCGACGCTGCAGCGGCGGATTCGACCGAAAATATCGTCGCTAAGTTACCGACAAAAATTACGCTTCAGCCGATTCATGCTAATGTCGTGCCTGACTCGCCATCGGCGTTTGATATTGCTAAAAAATCTACAGAAACAGAAGTAGAGAAACCGGATCCAACTATGGCTGAGAATTCCTTAGATCATACAAATGGCCAGACAAAACCAAATTCGGAAACTGGTTCGATCACTGATCCGGCTGCTGACGAGCAAGAATATCATGACGGATTTAACGAGCAGCCGATTACGCAAGAATCGGATACGAAACTACTTGAACTTGCCGCTGATGCTGACATTGCTAAGCGGGCTTCACTCGATGCACTCATCGCCAGCAAGAAATATTTTCTACGGATTGATTCGGCCGAAAAACGGCGCACCCAGCGCAGTCTCATTATCGGTATTGTATTAGTATCGTTGCTTGGCCTAGCGTGGCTGAACATCGCGCTCGACGCTGGTATCATCGAACTTGGTAATCTCAAACCGATAACGCATTTCTTCTAAATTCTGAGTTTTTGATTAACTTACGCTAAGTTACAACACGTGAATGGTAAAGCTTTTGCTAAAATAGTCAGGTGATAGATCTCTTAAGTGAATTAAATCCCGAACAACGTCGAGCCGTCGAAACCACCGAAGGTCCGTTGTTGATTCAAGCCGGAGCGGGTAGTGGTAAAACTAAGACGCTAACCCACAGAATTGCCTACCTCATCTCAACCAACCGGGCAACACCTTATAATATTCTGGCGGTGACGTTCACGAACAAGGCTGCCAAAGAAATGCGTGAACGAGTTGCGGGTTTACTTGGCGAGAATTCTGACCATCGTGGATTCATGCCCTATATGGGCACATTCCACGGTATTTGTGTACGATTGCTCCGTCAGGACGGCGAGAGTATTGGCATTCCTCGCAGCTTTGTCATTTTTGATGAATCGGACCGCCAAGCTGCCATCAAACAAGCTAGCAAACAGGTGATGTTGGACGAAAAAATGTTCTCGGCTCGCACGATTGCTGGGCTCATTAGCAGTGCAAAGAATGAAATGATCTCGGCGGCCGAATACGCCGGAAGTGCTAATAGCCCGGCTCAGCAAGCGGCTGCGCAGATATATCCACTATACGAAAAATCGCTCCGTGATGCTGCTGCGCTCGACTTCGATGATCTCATCTTGCGGACGGTGTCTATGCTGCAGTATCAACCCGAAATTTGCGCCAAATGGCAACGCCAATTCCGCTACATTATGATCGACGAGTACCAAGACACGAACACGGCTCAATACAAATTAGTAAAACTTTTGACCAATGAACTGCACAACATTGCCGTGGTTGGTGATGACTGGCAATCGATATACTCGTGGAGAGGTGCAGATTTTCGCAATATTCTGAACTTCGAGAACGATTATAAAGATTGCACCATAATCAAGCTGGAGCAAAACTACCGAAGTACCAAAAATATTCTCGATGCTGCTCATGCAATTATCACGAAAAACTCGCAGCGGAGCGATAAAGAGCTATGGACCGATGCTGGCGACGGTTTACCAGTGCAGATGCTACAAGTCGCCAGCGAGCGGGCCGAGGGTGACGCGATAATCCGTCGGATTCGTAACGGTGTCGATAGCGGCCAGCGCAAGTATAAAGACTATGCGATCTTGTACCGAACCAATGCTCAGAGCCGTTCTGTCGAAGAGGCTTTTGTGCACTATGGTATTCCGTATCGCATCATCGGTGGGCAACGGTTCTATGACCGTAAAGAAATTAAAGATTTGATCGCTTATCTCCGGCTAGTATTTCAACCGGAAGACCGTGTCAGCTTTGAGCGGATCGTTAATGTACCGGCCCGCGGCGTCGGCGCTAAATCATTGCAAAATTTTATGGCGTGGCAACAGGCACGTTTGGCTGAATCTGAGACGCTACTCGAGCATAGCGGCACGGCAATTCGGTTTGAAACAGAGAATGGGGTGCTACGAGTTGCTGACGAAGTGCCGGAAGGTTCGGCTCGGTTCGGCTTACTGCGGGCTTTGCAAGACGCCAATGACTGCCCTAATCTGACGCCAAAAGCTAAAAAAGGCTTAACGGAAGTCGGCGACATCCTGGCTGGCCTGCGGGTGATTCTTGACGATACTAATGTTGCCGGCTTGATCGATTCATTACTAAAACGGACTGGTTATTTGAGGTTTCTCGACGATAATACGCCGCAGGGTGAGGCCCGCCAAGAAAACGTCCGAGAACTGCTCAGCGTCGCTCAGGAGTATCAGGATATGGGACTCGACGGCTTTTTGGAAGAAGTTGCATTGGTCAGCGATCTTGATAGCGCTAATTTTGACGGTGACGCCGTTACGCTCATGACGCTGCACGCTGCCAAAGGTTTGGAATTTCCGGTTGTTTGCATGATCGGCATGGAAGAATCGATATTTCCGCATTCGCGCGCCCTGTACGATCAAAGCGAGATGGAGGAGGAGCGTCGACTCTGCTACGTCGGCATGACGCGCGCCCGCGAGGAGCTGTATATGATTTATGCGACTGGTCGCTTGCTGTATGGAGGGCTGCAACACAACCCACCGTCGCGCTTCTTGTCGGAAATCGATGCTGAATTCGCTAGTAACGCTAACGATTCGGCGTACGGGTATGGATCCGGCTCCGGATATTCTAACGGCAACGACAGCTGGACACCTAAAACTGGTTTTACTGCCAATGATGTCGGCGACAATGAGCCACGGTACGTGCCCGATATACCCGAGCTAAACGAGGGTGACCATGTGCGTCACCAGACATTCGGTAATGGCACGGTTATGGAAATTGACGGCGAAACGGCGGTTATTTATTTTAAGGGCAAAGGTGCCCGTAAATTAAATATTAGTTTCGCTCCGCTCGAAAAATTATGAAAACCTTGTGGCGATTACTCGGCCAATCGGCTTACTGGCTGAGCCTGCCAGCTTTGTGGCTGTACCTGCGTAGATCGCAGCGCACCCGAGTCGGTGTTGTCTGTGGCAATGAAATTCTGGTCGTTCGGGCCTGGCTCGGTAACGGCCAATGGACGCTACCGGGCGGCGGTAGGCATAGCGACGAGCCGGCTAACGGCGGCGCTGTGCGTGAGCTCTTCGAAGAGGTCGGTATCAGGGCTACCACGGATAAACTGGTGCTACTACGTAGTTTTACGGTCGTAGAACCGTTTCGTTACAGCTGTGATCTGTTCAGTATTCGGCTGGTTAGTAAGCCGGAACTGCATCTCCAACGGTTCGAAATACTCGAGGCTCAGTGGGTAAGTCTGCCAGATGTTACTCAATTAAAACGTAGTTACGAGCTTGTCATACTAGTTGACGCCCTAGCTACGAATGGTCTCGTAACGGCTGATTTGCTACAATAGTATCTAGATCTTGTCGATACTTCCATTTCTATTTGTCTAGTTATTTGATTAACATATCCCAAGAACTACAATTATGCAGAAAAAATTTTCTAAATTTCGGTTTAATCTTACTAAATCACGCAAAAAACGCGTTGTTGGTATCAAAAAAGCTAGCCGTCATCCGTATGCTGTTCCAATTTTCACATTCTTAGTATTACTCGTAGTTACCGCTGGTTTTTTTGTGATTACTAATGCCACCCACGATCCAATCGTTACCAAAGATTCGCGAATCGTCATTATCTCTCAAGGCGGTAAGCAACAGATTGTGCCAAGCCGCGCCGATACGGTGGGGGTACTGCTTGCCAAACTCAACATTTCTCTTGATGAAGGCGATGTTGTCGAGCCAGCTAAATCAACCAAAATTGACCAAAATCAGTTTCGTATTAACATTTACCGGGCTGTTCCAGTCATGATCGTCGATGGTACTACCAAGACGTTCACGTTTAGCGCCGCAACGACGGCGCGCAGTATCGCCCAACAGTCGAATAAAGATCTCTACTCAGAAGATATCGTTCAAACTGATCCGGCAACTGACTTTTTGAAGACGGGGGCGATTGGTAAAGAAGTTGTCATTGACCGGTCAACGCCGATTACTGTTAATTTGTACGGAACGCAGATTGCGACGCGCACCCACGCCGACACGATTGCCGATTACCTTAAGCAGAACAATATTAAACTGGCGAAGGACGATCAAGTAAGCCCGGCAGCTAACACGCCGATTTCTGCTAAAACGCAATTGTTTATAACCCGTAACGGTATCAAAATAGAGTCCGTAACCGAGCCAATCGCGATGCCGCAGCAAATAATTAGCGATGGTAGCCTCGCGTATGGCACTAGCGCTACCCGCCAAGCCGGCACAGCTGGCGAGCAAGTCACCACGTATCAGAATCAAACCCGCAACGGCGTTGTCGTCGGTCGATCAGTCCTCCAAACCGTCGTGACTAAGCAGCCGGTCACCGAGATTGTCGTGCGCGGTACGAACATCGGCGGTATCAAGGGCGATATGGCCTTAGCTGGCATCTCACCAGATGATTATACCTATGCTGATTACATCATCAGCCATGAATCCGGCTGGAACCCGGGCGCAAGTAATGGTTCAGGCGCATTTGGGCTTTGCCAAGCGTTGCCGGGCAGCAAAATGGCCAGTGCTGGCGCCGATTGGGCAACGAACCCGGTTACGCAGTTAAAATGGTGCGCTGGATACGCCCAAGGCCGCTACGGCAGCTGGGCTGCAGCTTATAACTATTGGATTAGCCACAGAAACTGGTAGAATAGTCAAATAACAGGAGAGACTACTTATGGCAGACTACATATTTGAATCAATACCGCCGCTGTCACCACCAAGTTTTGAGGAGAAAGAAAAATTAGAACAAATGATGCAAATCGGTATTACCGTTCGTAAGGATATGGAACAACTGATTGCTGAGCCATTGATTCAGACGGGTCCTGTACGATCACTTGTAGCAGTAGAGTTCATACCTGTCGGCAGCGGTCGACCGTTAGAGCCACAACCAAGCGAAGAGGGCGACACCGAAGCAGTGTCGCTTAACAAGCAAAAATCAGTCGCTAGTGCGGTTATAACTGAGCGACTTTTGAAAATGTATGTTGCCAGAAATGGGCCTAATAAATCAGATCCACTTTCCTTTGTAGTCTACGAAGTAGCAACGGTACATCGTGAAGGGAGCAAACGCCGTTTTAGAGGAGCGAAGCGCGATGAAACAGTCAATTCTAGGCACAAAACTATCGGTATCGTATGCTCAAATAATCGGATGATTTCACCTATATTGTATGAGCCATTCACCCTCGATCAGGAACAGAAGCGACTTGAGTTTGTTCAATCTAAGCTTACGCTTATGAAAAATCAGAAACACTTAGCTGACGCTGTCAAAAAAGAAGGCGGTATTCAGTATGATAGTATCAGTGAGCTATTAGCCGATGGAGCCTAAGGCTAAAAAAGCCCTTGGTCAACATTGGTTGACCGACACCATCAGCTTGCGCGCGATGTGTACGGCTGCTCACGTCCTGCTTGGCGAAACGGTACTGGAAATCGGGCCGGGTTTTGGAACGTTGACCGAGCAACTGATTGTGGTCGGGGCAAATGTTACGGCGCTTGAGTTCGACGTGTCGCTGATTCCAGCACTTGAGAAGAAGTTTAAACCGTACCTTGGCACGCAATTAGTAGTTGAACCAGGCGACATTAGGACCTTTGATTTTACGACAATGTCAACCGAGTATAAGGTTGTTGCTAATATTCCGTATTACCTCACGAGCAACCTTATCCAACTGCTGAGCGAGACGTCAAATCCGCCTAGTACAGCAGTACTACTTGTTCAAAAGGAAGTTGCCGCTCGAGTCGCTAGCAAGCCTGGAGACATGTCAATTTTGAGTATTACGGCCCAGTATTATTGGGATGTCGATCTTGATATGGTGGTTTTAGCCGAAATGTTCCGACCTACTCCCAAAGTCGATTCACAGATTTTAGTTCTCAAGTATCGCTCAAATCCCCTCTTTACTGAGGTTGATACAAAGCGATTTTTTCAAATTGTCAAAGCTGGCTTTAGTCAGAAACGTAAAACATTATTAAACTCGCTGAGCGCTGGTCTACGCATGGAACGAGATGCTACCAAGGCCTTGTGCGAGCAAGCTGACATCAATCCGGGGCTCCGTGCCCAAGCTCTTAGCCTAGAAGATTGGCACAAGCTCTATCTCAGTCTTGAGGTCTAGTATTATACTTATTGTATGAACACTACAAATAATCTTGGCTACCTAATGCAACATGTTGCTGCTGTTATGGCCCGTCAGGCCGATCAGGTACTACAAGATAAGCTCAATATTGGTTTGAGTCAGTTTAAAATTTTGATGATTTTGCAGAAACACCCCGGCGTTCAGCAACGGTTTATAGCCGATGGGCTTGGCCAAACCGAAGCCAGTGTAACAAGACAGATTAAACTACTTCATGAAGTTAAACTCGTTACCTCAAAACCAGATCCAACTGATCGTCGCCAGCATATCGCTACGCCGACCATACTAGGTAAAAAAACTGCCACCGATGCTATGAAGTTGATTCGTGACACGTTTGGGCCGGAATACGAATCGATGGGTCGGGAATGTTTTCAACAGTTGATCGATGGGCTGAACGCCTTGCACGGTGTTGTTTGTCAAGAAGGTAAAACAAGTAATTGCGGGCACGTGATGGATACTGCATCGGCAGATACCATTCCGGCTGCTTTACGAAGCCGTGCATAACCGGTAAGAAAATGGTATACTACCGGAACTGCTTTTGCAGATACGGGGCTGAATTTTAAGCTCGACGTTGGACTTTA